>JAYKIT010000080.1:0-22445 GCA_035285765.1 Synechococcus sp.
CAACATTGACGCCATTTTTTTCAAACAGCTTCTCCTCAACGGCGATGGCCCAAGGCCACCAGCCAGCCCAGTTGCTGTAACCCAAAACAATGGGCTCACCGCCAATGGATGTGGAAGGCTTGGAGCACGCCACAGCCAGCACCACCGCCAAGCTGGCGATTAGGAGATTTCGAAGTTGTTTGGTCATGACATTGTAGTAAGGACAACACGCAAGAACGCTGCTCAGGCCATGGCCAGAGCAGGTTCCAATCTGTTTTGGCGAGCCGAGCGCAGCCAGGCATGCCAGATATCAATGCCCTCACCAGTGAGAGCAGACACCGGAATCACACTGGCGTTGGGATTGATGCTGTGTATGTTGCGGCGAATCTGCTCAAGCTCAAGGGGCAGATACGGCAGCAGATCAATCTTGGTGATGAGAACCACATCAGCTTGGCGGAACATTAGTGGGTACTTCAACGGCTTGTCTTCCCCTTCAGTGACACTGAGAAGCGCCACTTTGTGATGTTCACCCACTTCAAATTCAGCCGGGCAAACCAGATTCCCCACGTTTTCAACCCAGAGCAGGTCCAGCTGCTGCGGGTTCAGCCGCTGACGCAACAACTTCAGGCCACCACTGACCATGGCGGCATCGAGGTGGCAGGAGCGCCCAGTGGTGATCGGCACCACCGGAATGCCCACAGCCTCGAGGCGCTCCGCATCCAATTGGGTGGTCATGTCGCCTTCCAAGACGGCCATCGACCACTCCTGAGCCAACTGAGGCAATGAGCGCTCGAGCAACGCTGTTTTGCCCGCCCCAGGGCTACTCATCACATTGAGAGCCAGCAACTGCCAAGCTTCAAAGTGTTCACGGTTGTGCTCGGCTTGGTGCTGATTCGCCGCCAGCAAATTCATGCCGAGGCTGTCTTCTAAAGGCAAATGCATGGCAAGAGACGGTGGAGGACTGTTTTGCCTTCAGACGCGCTGAAACGAGAGAGCTTGTGACTCAACAGCGCTCTGAAGGGACATGCGGTAGTCGATGCTGCGAATTCGCAATTCGCGGCCACTGACGATCTCCTCGAGTGGGTGATCGCAGCAGGGAGAGCGGTACGCACCTTCAGGAGTGGGGCTGTAGGTGCCGTTGCAGGCCAAGCAACGACCCACAAAGGGGATCTCTTCGATCTGCAGCTGCGCGCCATCAAGCCAGCTGCCAGCCACAGCGGCTTGAAAGGTGAAGCGCAGCTGCTCCGGCTCAACGCAGGTGAAATGGCCCACATCCAAATGGATGGTGTCCACCATCGCCTGCGGCGATGCCTGCTCCTCGCGCCATTGCTGCAGGGCCAGGAGCAAGCACTTGGTCATGTCGACCTCATGCATGGGATCACCTCCAGGCCTGATCCACCTGCATGTTGCAAGTGGGATTGATCCAACTGGGCTTCTCTTTACGCGGCAGCTGACCGCTGACCACCAGGTGGGCCATGGTGTCGCAGATCACCCGCGTGGCCATCAGTGATGTCATGTCACTGATGTCATAGGGAGGCGAAACCTCCACCAGCTCCAAGCCACAGACCGGCACGTTGCGAACGATCAGCTCAAGCAACTTCAGGGCTTCGCGGGGCAACAAACCGCCTGGCTCTGGCCAACCGGTACCTGGAACAAAGCCGGCATCAATACAGTCGATGTCAAAGGAGATGTAGACACAATCGGTGCCATCGGTGGCCCGTTCAATCGCGTAACGGGCTGCAGCCTCCAGACCCATCTCAGTGATATCGGTGACGGTGAGCACGTTGGTGCCGCGCTCACGGCAAACCTTCACCCCCTCACGGGGCACTTGCCAACCACCAATACCCAGCTGCACCAGGTTTTGAGCCGGTGCGTTGGCCATGTTCGTGGCATGGAACCACGGACAGGTGTGCATCCGTTCATCGAGATCAATCTCTTGGGTATCGACGTGGCGATCGAAGTGGATGATGCCTACCTTCTTGTCCCCGAGATGGCGACAAACACCACGGACTGTTGGAAAACCGATGGAGTGATCACCACCCAACAGGATCGGGAAGGCCCCGCTGGCAAAAACGTGGGCCACGCCCTTGGAGATCTGATCGAAGCTTTTCTCGTTGTTGGCGGGAATGGTGAACACATCGCCCACATCACAGAGGGTAATTTGCTCGCGCAAATCGACACCCATCTCGTAGTTGTAAGGGGTGTAGAGCGCTGAAATTCTGCGAATTCCCTGAGGCCCAAAGCGCGTACCGGGGCGATAAGTGGTGCCGCAATCGTGGGGAATGCCCACCACCGCCACGTCAAAGTCGCCGACGCGGTTCACGTCCTCGAGATACGGCGCCTTCATGAAGGTGTTGATGCCCGCGTAATGGGGCAACTCACCGCGAGAAAAGGTGGAGATGTTGCGGTCCACGATGCTATGGGCTGCATCTAAGCCAAAGCGCTTGGCCTGATCCACCTCTTGCTGCCATCCAGTGAGCGGCAGGCGTTGCTCTTTCTCAAGCGCAGCCATCCCCTCAGAGGGATGGCTGCGCTCGAAGCCCCCAGGGGAGCCACTTGTGGACGTCATTGCAGGGGAGTGCGAGTGAGTGCGGTCTCCCAGGCTTTTGTTCCACCGATGAACCGGAAAAGCTGGTTGGAAACGGTTGGCTCACTCACCCAAACGGGGCGGTTGGAGCATTGGTTTCCAAAAACCGCAAACCAAATCTCCGGCCGCGGTGGGCCCCAATGCGGTAACAGGCGATACCTGTTTTTGAGTGTTTAACCAGGGGCGTTTTGAGGGCTGCGCGGGATCGGCTGCGGCATCGTGACAGGCGCTGGCAGGGGGGCACAGCCCGGCACCCGTTGCTCCACCACCTCACCGATCACCACGATCGCAGGTGCAGAAAACCCCTGCTCTTCTGCAGCAGCAGCCAGATCCTCCAGCGTGGCGATCAGATGCTTTTGGCCATTCACGCTGCCCTGCTGAATGATGGCGGCCGGGGTGGTTCCAACCAGTCCACCAGCCTGCAACTCCTCGCAGATCCGGGCCAGGTTGTGGAGGCCCATGTAGATCACCAGCCCATCACTGGCTGCAGCAAGGGCGCGCCAATTCACCCCAGGGCGACCCTTATCGATCTCCTCATGGCCGGTCACAAACGTGACCGATGAACCGGCGCGGCGGTGGGTCACCGGAATGCCCACATAGGCCGGCGCCGCAATTCCTGAGGTGATTCCCGGCACCACTTCCACCGTGACGCCGCGGTTGGCGAGATAGGCGGCCTCCTCACCACCACGACCAAACAGGAAAGGATCACCGCCCTTCAGCCGCACCACGCAGCGGTGCTTCTGCGCCAGGTCCAGCAACAGCGCATTGGTGCTCGGCTGGGGAACCGAATGGTGCCCTCGGCGCTTACCCACTGGATGCACCGCACAGTCACTGGGCACCAGATCGAGCAGCTCCATGGGCACCAGGGCATCGTGCACAAGCGCATCACAGCGCTGCAGCAACCGGTGGGCCTTCAGGGTCAACAAGTCGGGATCGCCAGGGCCCGAGCCCACCAAATAGACAATCCCAGACGAAGTCATGGCAGCGCGAACAGAAGATCGAAAAGAAATTGACGAGTTGCAGTGTGCTCAAGCAGGGCCAACCCACCACCCTCGGAAGCATGCAAATGGGCTGTCATGCGATTGGGAGCCAGGGCCAGAGGCAAGGCATGGTCCAAATCATCCGGTGCCGCGTCGGCTCGTAACAAAGGCAGACCGACAGCGCGGCTCAACAAACCGAGGTAGCGATCGGCCACCCCAGCACGCAATGGATGATGCACGATCACTGAACACCCCATTTCTCTTCCAAGCTGTCGCAGATGTTGCAGCCAGGGCACCCATGCCCCCAGAAACGGCAGCATCGTCACCTGATGGCCTCCGGCGCGCAGGCGATCCCGAATCGCCGGAACATCCGTGCGCGCATGGCTGCCTGGCGTGAGCAACAACGGCACCAACAAGAGCTGTTGATGCGGTGGCAGCACAAGGGGCTCGGCGGTCAGCGCCTGAACCCACACCGGTGCTCCGCGCCGCTGGGCCAGGGCTTGCAACAAGGTGGTGAGCAGCAGGGGCACAGCACCACCGCCATGGCCATGCACCACAACCATCAGGGGCTTGAGCGCACCATCTGGTGCGCCCGGTAACAACGGCCACCGCTCGCCCCCCGGGTGAGCTGATGGACTCAGTCCGCTCATTGCCATGGCCTCACCATGCCATCCAGCCGACGCCTGCCACGCTCCCGCCGGATCCGTGAAACCATGCCGCCGGAACAGCGCGACAGCCGGCGCAACAGCACCCCCTCCTACCGGGAACCGAGAGAGAGCTACGGCCAAACGCAATGGCGGCGCGAACTCGATGCCGACTTCGTCGCCATGAAACGGGTCTGGCAAATGCTGCGCCATGGCGCGGTGCGGATGATCGGCGAAGTGGGTCGCCAGTACTGAAGCGCCCCTAATCAAGGCAGGAGCCAGGCCAAATGCACGTTGCCGTGAACACCAAAGAGCTGTTCAACGGAACGAAGCAGGCCTTTAGGTAACAATCACAACAAAAACCCCGCCCGTCTTGTTGAACGATCACAGCACTGCCTTGCCGTGCCTTTGTTCTGAAGCGGCGTGGAATCACTTCAACCATCACTCCCTACAAGCCATGGTGGCCACGCCAAATAGCTCCACATCCACCTCTGGTGCAGGCCTGCCCAGCTGGCTTGAGGGCAAAAAGCTCAATCCCATCGAGCAGAACAAAGCCAACAAAGACGGCCTTCTCGTGGGTAGCGAGATCGAAACCTTCGCTCGTGTGGGCTGGGAAAATGTGGATGAAACCGATCTTCAGTTGCGCCTGAAGTGGTATGGCATGTTCTGGCGCCCGAAAACACCTGGCTTGTTCATGCTGCGCCTGCGCGTGCCCAATGGTGTGCTGAACAGCGAGCAACTGCGCTGCATCGGCGGCATCGTGGCCCGCTACGGCACCAATGGCAGCGCCGACATCACCACACGGCAAAACATTCAATTGCGTGGTGTGCTGCTTGAGGATCTGCCTGAAATCCTCAAGCAACTCAAACAGGTGGGACTCACCACCATCCAATCCGCGTTCGACAATCCCCGCAATGTGACCGGCAATCCAATTGCCGGCATTGATCCGCTGGAGATTGTGGACACCCGCCCCTACACCAAGGAGCTGGAAGCCTTCCTGATCAACAACGGTGACGGCAACCCGGAATTCTCCAACCTGCCCCGGAAGTGGAACACCGCCGTTGCCGGTGCCAAAGACAACTTCCTGCTGCACAACGACATCGTGTTCCACCCGGTGGAGCGCGAGGGTGTGATGGGCTTCGGCGTGTGGATCGGCGGCATCCTCTCATCGCAGATGAATGCCTATGCCTTCCCCCTCAATGCCTGGGTGAAGCCTGATGAGATCTGCCGCATGACCGCAGCCGTGATCACCATCTGGCGTGACAACGGCGAGCGCAACAAGCGACCCAAGGGGCGCTTCCGCCTCTACGTGGATGAGGTGGGCCATGACGCCTTCCGGGCCATGGTGGAAGAGCGCTTCGGCACGCTCACCCCCGATCCCGGTTCGGTGTTTGATGCCACCCCCCGCAGCCATTACGGCATCCATCCACAGAAGCAAGAGGGACTCCATTACGCCGGCCTGCATGTGCCTGTGGGCCGCCTCAAGGCTGAAGACTTCCAAGACCTCGCCGCCTTGGCGGATCGCCATGGCGCATCAGAAGTGCGCCTCACGGAAGATCAAAACGTGATCCTCACAGGGATTCCCAGCGCCAGCCTCCCTGCACTCCAGGCTGAACCCTTGCTGCAGCGTTTCAGCCTCAACCCCAGCCATTTGGCCGCCGGCACCGTGAGCTGCACCGGCAGCACCTACTGCAGCTTCGCGCTCACCAACACCAAGGATCAGGCCTTGGCAACCGCGGCGGAACTCGACCAGGAACTGGAGCTGCCTGAAGAGATCAAGCTGCACTGGACTGGCTGCCCCAACAGCTGCGGCCAGGCCTACATGGGTGCCATCGGCCTCACCGGCACCAAAACCAAAGGAGAGGACGGCATGGTGGAGGGATACAACATCACCATCGGCGGCTCCCAGGGGGCCGATCCTCAGGTGGGCAGCCTGCAACACAAAGGCGTGCCGGCCACAGACGTGCGCCAGGTGCTGAAACAGATCCTGATCGAGCAATTTGGCGCCAAGCCGCGCAGCAACTGAACGCTCCACTCATCCTCAACAGCTGCTGTGGTGCTGACGTTTTGACGCCACAGCAGCTGTTGCAAGGGCAATGAAAACATTCTGACTATTCATGAATGTTTTCAATCACAATTGATCAATAAGCTCAAGCAGCCAAGATCAACACTTGCGCGCCGCCAGGCCCCAGCAATACCCTTCGATTATTCACCTTATCAATCCCGCAATCACTGTCTTCACTGCAGATGGATTACGTTCTACCCAATGAACTCGTCGACGGCATGATTGCCGCCGGCGGCAAAAAGTCAACCGTGAGTGTCAAAAACCTTCTGCTGCGAGGTTTTTACTCTGGCGCCATTCTTGGCCTGGCGGTAATCCTCGCTCTCACAGTTGGGATTCAGAGCAAACTGCCGTTCCTCGGCTCTGTGCTCTTCCCCTTTGGCTTTGCCAGCATTGTGTTGTTCGGCATGGAGCTTGTAACCGGCAACTTCGCCCTGCTGCCGATGGCCACTTGGGCAGGCAAGGCCACCTGGGGTGCCACCTTCCGCAACTGGTGCTGGGTGTGGCTGGGCAATTTCATCGGCACTCTTGTGGTGGCGGTGATCATGTATTTGAGCCTCACCAGCGGTGGCACCGTGGATCCCTCCGCTGAAGGTGGTATCTGGCAAAAAGTGGCCGCCAAGATCATCGCGCTCAACATCGCCAACGTTGAGAAGAAGTACGAAGCCCTTGGCAGCCTCGGCTTTTTCCTGGCCTTCCTGCGCGGCATGGTGGCCAACTGGCTCGTGTGCCTCGGCGTCACCATGGCCCTGGTGAGCAAGAGCGTGCCCGGCAAGCTACTGGCTTGCTGGCTACCGATCACAGCCTTCCAAACGATGGGCATGGAGCACATCGTGGTGAATCAGTTCCTGCACACTGCCGGCCCAATTCTCGGCTCCGGTGTTCCCTTCACCAAGGTGATCTTCTGGAACTTCCTGCCTGTCACCCTGGGCAACATCGTGGGCGGCATGGTGTTCATCGGCATGCTCTTCTACAGCACCCACCGCACCCCAATGGACAACGTTCTACCCCGCGAGCACGATGAGAAGCTCGAGCGTGAGCTGGCCGCTGAGCTGGGTGCTCGCTGAGTGGTGAGCTCCACTGAACCCACCACTCAGCCGCTGAGTCAGACCCAGGAACTGGAACTGGCTCAGCGGCTTTCCCGCTGGCGCCAAAACCCGCTGAGTACCAGCGAACTGGCCGCTCTCCTGCCTCAGGTGACCGATCCCAGCCTGGCCCTCGCCATTGGCGAGCGGCTGGGAATGGCCGGCCCTGAGGTGTTTCCGTTGCTGCAGCAGCTCTGCGAGAGCCAGGGACTCAGCTTGCCGCTGATCCGTGCCCTCGGGATCTGCCACCATCCCGGTGCACGCGACCAACTGCTGCATTGGCTGAACCAGGCTGGTCCACTCGAACCCGAGGTGCTGCGCGCCCTCAGTTGCTGGGGCAACCAGATTGATCTCTCGGTGATCAGCCACGCCCTGGCTGCACCAGGGCGCGACCATCGGCTTGCTGGTCTGGCCCTGCTCACCTTTCGCTGCCGCAGCCTGCCCACCAGCAAGCTGCTGGCCCTCAGCGAACCGCTGCTGGATGATCTGCGCGCCGAAGTGGTGATTGCCACCCTCAGGGTGCTGCAACGGCGCGATGAGCCTGAAGTGCTAGCGGCGATCAACCGCTGCATCGAGCCCAACGCCCTGCCCGCGGTGGCTGAAACGGCCATCCTGGCCCTGGGCTGCATCAACAGCGCCGCCAGCTGCCAGCTGCTGCTGGAGCAACTGCACAAGCTGCAACACAGCCCCTTGGCCAGCAGTCTCAAGCGCCAGTTGCGGGCCCAACAACAGCATCAAGAGCAGATTCAAGCCAGCCTGGCCGCCATGGGTCTTGCGCTCGACTAAATCCCAGGCTCGCGAAAAAATCCAACAAAAAAGGCCCGCACAAGCGGGCCCAGCAGTCACGGCTGAGTTGACAATTACCACTTCTTGTAGGGAAGAAATTTACCGCACATGGTGACTTTCACCCGATCACCAGCAGGGTCAGCAACTTTATCAATATCAAGCGTGAAATCAATGGCACTCATGATGCCATCACCAAATTTTTCTTGAATTACATCCTTCATTGGCATTCCATACACCTGCATGATTTCGTAGAAGCGATAAATCAACGGGTCGGTGGGGATCACTGGATCGAGGCAACCCTTAGTGGGGAAGGCCTGCAAAGCCTCAACAATGGCGGGGGGCAGACCCAAAGCTTCACCCAACTTGGCAGCCTCTTCGGCGGAGGCTGTGGCCTGGCCATAAAATAGGGAGGCAATCCAAACCTCATCCCGCCCCAGCAGGCCTTCGAGCTGCGAAAACGACAGACCCTTGGCCTTTTTCGCCGCCATCAAGGTAGGGGTCAAAGACATGGAAATAGGAAGCAAATGTTGGCCGAAATGAATCAGATTAGTGATTCATTTCACTCAAAATCCTGATTCAAGAATGCAACCAAAAACGCAGCAACCGCTACAAGATCACGACCCACCCGGTAGCCATCACGACACAAAACCGGGGCTTTCGTAATCTTGGCGTCTCGTCATTGCGCGGCAGAGGCCCTTGGCCTTGCCAACAGACCCCCTGATGCCCAACGCAGCACCACCCGCACGCAGTGGCCGCGAGCTGTTCAAGGACTACCTGCGCAAGGTTGGCAGCGGTGAACACACCAGCAAAGGCCTCAGCCGCAGCGAAGCAGCCCACGCCCTCGAACTGATCCTCGATCAACAGGCCAGCCCAGCGCAGATTGGCGCCTTCTTGATCGCCCATCGCATCCGCCGCCCGGAGCCACAGGAACTCACCGGGATGTTGGACGTGTACCGCCAGCGCGGTCCTCAACTCAGAACCGAGAAAACGGCCATCAGCTTTGGCATGCCCTTTGACGGGCGAACCCGAACGGCTCCGATTTATCCCCTGACCGCCCTGGTGCTGGCCGCTGCCGGGGTGCCCGTGGTGTTGCAAGGGGGCCAGCGCATGCCGGTGAAATACGGCATCACCGCCCAGGAACTGTTTGCAGCCCTTGGCGTGCAATGGGCTGGCCGCAGTCTCAGCTGGGTGCAGCAGATGCTGGATGACCACCAGCTGGCCCTGGTGCATCAACCCGACCATTTCCCGGCGGCCGAAACCCTGATCAGCTACCGCGAAGATCTGGGCAAACGACCACCGGTGGCCAGCCTGGAGCTGCTTTGGAGCGCCCACCAAGGGGAGCACCTGCTGGTGAGCGGTTTTGTGCACCCCCCCACCGAGGCGCGGGCCTGGGAAGCCTTGAGCCTTGGCGGTGAAGCCTGGGTCTACACCGTTAAAGGCTTGGAAGGCAGCACAGACCTGCCGATCTCACGCGCCTGCGTCACCGGACTTCAACGGGCTGGCCAGCAGCAGCGCCTGATCCTGCATCCAAGGGATCACGGCTGTTTCGGCCAAGACATGCTCTGGAGCGATCTGGCGCACTGGACCACCACAGGCCTCCAGGCCCTGGGTGGCCAGGGGGAACTGGCGGATTCCCTCTGCTGGAACAGCGGCGTGTATCTCTGGCAGATGGGGCTGGAACCCGACCTTGCCCGTGGTCTCGAGCGCAGCCGCGAACTGATCCACTCAGGAGCCGCGCTGCAACTGCTCGAGCAGCTGCGTCAACGCTGAGCCAGGGGCTGCCATAGCGCAGCCTGGTGAGCGGTCACAGGAGCCACTTCGGCCGATGCCCCAGCAGGCACGGAAGTGGCAGTGCGCACCAGTTGCACAGCAAGGGAAGCCACCACAAAGGCACCCAGGAAACCAGCCGCAATGGTGAGCGGGCTGCGGGCGGCCTGAACAGCAGAACCGTGGGTCATCAGGGGGTCAACGCATGACCCTCAATATGGTTGAAATCGAACATCGGCGCGATCAGCCGACCAAAACGTCACAACAGGCACAGACTCTTGCCAAGTGGCTTGATCAACAGAATCGCTGCGCTGATCCACCGAAACCCAGCCGTGGGAAGCACCCAAAACAGTTCCCAGCAGAATGGCGAAACGCACGTCGATGAGCCGTCTATCGACAATCTGCGGTGATTCATTGGTCATGATTGCCACAGATCACACCAAATCAGCAACCATCCAGCCATGGATTGCTGATCTGGTACGAACAGCTACCGAATCAGAGCCATGGCAGCGGAGATCGAGCAAGCGAGTCATTGCTTCGCGTTTGAACAGGACTTCGTCGGCACCTGGCGCTGCATCCCCTTGTGCGTCAGGCGCAAACTCGACCTCATGGGCCTCAAGCTCAAACTCAGCCATTGGCTGGCCCTCGAACAGCCCCAACGCCAGACGCTCGTGGATTGGGGTGACAGCAACGCTGCGCTGGATGACCTACGCGAGCACCTGCTCCAGTGCACCCGCGTGATGGCCGATGGCGAAGCCAAAACCCTATCGCCGGCGCAAGGGGAAGCCTGGCAACGCACTGATGCTGTGCCAGAAGCCCTACAGACAGCAGCCAGAGCCCATGGTGTTGAGCTGCCGCTGCAGCGCTGGGCAGGCCTCAACGAACTGGAGCGCTTCGCCCTCTGCAAGCTGGCCAGGCCGGGGCACGATCACCACAACCTGCCAGCGGCCTTCACGGAGTTGCTGGCTTGAGCCAGCGCTGCAGCAACCCCAAACGCCCAGGCTGCTGCTCCACCGGCTTCACCACAGACACCGCCGGGGCCACCACCACCGCAGCCGCCTTCAATTCCGGCTGCTTTGAAATCGGGCAGCAGAGCTCATGCATCAGCGCATTGGCCTCACAGGCCTGGGGCTGACTGAAGCCCCAATGCATGGGCAAAAACACTGTGCCAACACGGATGCGATCGCTCACCTGG
The DNA here is from genome assembly GCA_035285765.1 of Synechococcus sp. Taxonomy (GTDB): domain Bacteria; phylum Cyanobacteriota; class Cyanobacteriia; order PCC-6307; family Cyanobiaceae; genus RCC307. The sequence goes on from JAYKIT010000080.1 coordinate 11,086, forward strand.
GCCTTGGCGGTGACACTGCCCCGCCGGGAACTGATGGCTGCCAGCTCACCATCACGAATCCCAAAACGCTCCGCATCATCGGGATGCAGCTGCAACAGCGGCTGCGGATGCATCGTCTGCAACCGCTCCACCTTGGCGGTGCGCGTCATCGTGTGCCACTGGCCCAGATAACGCCCCACCGTGAGCACCAGGGGGTAAACCTCACAGGGGGGCTCCGCCAAGCCCAGGGGCTGCTCGGCCATGAACTGCGCCCGGCCACTGGGGGTAGCAAAGCAATGGTTGGCATACAGGCGCTTGGGCTCCTGCGTGGGGGAGCTGCCGCTGGGGTAGGGCCATTGCTGCGGACCCTGCTGCTGCAACACCCCATGGCTGAGGCCTGACACGTCACAGAGGCGACCGGCCGTGAGGCTGGCGAACTCGGCATAAACCTCCGCTGCGGAGTCGTACCTGAACTGATCCTCAAAACCGAGGCGCCTACCCAGCTCGGCCCACACCATCCAATCGGGCCTGGCTTCACCAGGGGGCTCACGGAAGGCTGGGCAATAGGTCACCCGCCGTTCGGAATTGGTCATGGCACCGCTTTTCTCACTCCACTGGGCCGCCGGCAACAGCAGATGGGCGTAGTGGGCCGTTTCGCTGCTGCTGTAGGCCTCACTCACCACCACCAACGGGCAGCGGCGCATGGCCGCCTTCACCCGCTCGAGCTGGGGCATGCTCACCAGCGGATTGGTGGCCGCCACCCACCAGAGATCCAAATCACCTTGCTCCATGGCCTCCACCTGCTGCCATGCGGTGAGCCCCGGTTGAGCCTGAATCGAGCCCGGCTCAAAGCCCCAGGCCTGCTCCAGCTCCTGGCGATGCTCCGCATTGGTCACGGTGCGATAACCAGGCAGCAGATGGGCCAGGCCACCGGCTTCGCGGCCCCCCATGGCATTGGGTTGACCAGTGAGGGAAAACGGGCCCGCACCAGGCTTGCCGATCTGGGCGCTGAGCAGGTGCAGATTGATCAGGCCGCTCACCACGGCGGTGCCCTCCCGCCGCTGATTCACCCCCATCGACCAGAGACTGAGCACCCGTTCGCGGCGATGGAACAGCTCAGCCACCTCCCGCAGCTGCTTTTCCGGGATCCCGCAGAAACGGGCCACCCGCCGCGGTGTCCAACGGGCCACCACATCAAAGAGGGCGTCGAAATTCTCCGTGTGGGCATCAATGAAGGCGGCATCCTGGCCGTTGTCCCGCAGCACGAGATGGGCAATGCCATGCAGCAAGGCCAGATCGGTGCCAGGGGCAACACGCAGATGCAGATCAGCCGCCTTGGCCGTTTCGGTATGGCGCGGATCCACCACGATCAAGGTGAGGCTGCCGGGGTTGCGCCGTTTGCGCTTGATCAAGCGTTGAAACAGCACTGGATGGCATTCCGCGGTGTTGGTGCCGATCAGAAACGCCACGCTGCAGTGGTCGAGATCGTCGTAGCTGCAGGGGGGGCCGTCGGAGCCGAGGCTGCGGGTGTAACCCGCCACCGCCGAGCTCATGCACAGCCGTGAATTGGCATCAAAGTTGTTGGTGCCCAGCGCTCCTTTGAGCAACTTCTGGGCCACGTAGTAATCCTCGGTGTGAAACTGCCCCGAGCCATACATGGCAATGGCTCCAGCACCTTTGCCGGCCAGGGTGGTTTGAATGCGGCTGGTGAGCAGCTCAAACACTCCGTCCCAACTGATGGGCGCAAAGGGATCATCAAGGCTGGCGCGATAGAGCGGCCGCGTGAGCCGTTCACGGGCCAGGGTTTCTCCCACCGTGGCGCCCTTAATGCACACCTGACCCTGACTGGAGGGATGCTGGCGATCACCACGGGCTGTCCACATGGGAGTGCCCTCCCCATCACGGGCAACCGGGCGACCTGGTTGAGCCGGTGGGAGGAGCTCAAGCCCACACCCCACACCGCAGTAGGGGCATTGGCTGCGCACGGATAAAGAAGAGTCAGCCATGGAAAAGAAAAGCCCGGGGTTTTCACCCCGGGCTAGCCATACAACAGATGGAAATGGGGCTCAAGCGCCAGCCGGCTCACGCGGAGGCATGGGCGCCAGCGGCAGGGCTTCACCTTCATGCAGTTCAGCAAAGGAACCCTTGGGCTCCTTCAGGAAGAAGAAGCAGAAGAAGGCGACCACCAGACCGGCCACACCCAAGATCTGGAAGAAGGCGCTGTTGGATGCAGCGATCACCTCAGCGCTGGGTTCAGCACCACCGCCCATCCAAAGCGGCAACAGGCTGAAGATCGTGAGGTAAGCCACAGCACCAACGTTGCCGTAAGCACCCACCAGACCAGCAACCTGGCCGGTCACGCGGCGCTTCACCAAAGGCACCAGAGCAAACGTGGCGCCTTCGCCCGATTGCACAAAGAAGGAGGCCAGCATCGTGATCAACACGGCCACAATGATGCCGCTGATGCCACTAAAGGTGCCCGGCTTGATCAAACTCATGATCAGATAACCCAAGCCCAGGCCCAGGGTGAGGAAGCCCATGGTGTTCTTACGGCTACCAAGCTTGTCGGAGATCAAACCACCGGCAGGGCGAGCCAGCAGGTTCACGAAAGCGAAGCAGGACGCCAGGATGCCCGCTGTGGCCTTCGGCAGATCAAAGGTGGTTTCAAAGAAAGTGGGCAGCATCGATACCACAGCCAACTCGGAACCAAAGTTCACGATGTAGGTGAGTTCCAGAATCGCCACCTGCTTGAACTCATAGCGATCCTCCTTGGGGTACACCTTGGTCCCCATGATCAGATCACGGTTGGTGCGGATGATGCCCCAGGTTTGAAATGCAAACCACACGGCAACAGCAAGCAATGCCAATGGATAGGTGGAAGCATTCAGGAAACCCACCTTTTGCAGGCGCCAGCACAGCACGCAGAGAATGGCAGCGAAGGGAACATTCATGCCGAGCAAGCCCCAGAAATCACGCATGCTGGTGACTTCCAGACCAGCACTCTTAGCCGGCTTTTGATACACCTTACCCGGAGGGGTATCCGTGACATTGAAGAAGTAGAAAACGCCGTAGAGAGCTGAGATGATGCCGCTCAGGGCGATGGCACCGCGCCAATTGAGAATTTCACCAGTGGGCAGGGTGAAGCCACCGGAGAAGGAAAGGAAGCCGGCGAGCAGCACCATGGTGAGCGCTGAGAAGGCGGAGCCGAAGTTGCCCCAACCGCCATAGATACCCTCAGCAAGACCAATCTCTTTGGGGGGGAACCATTCAGCCACCATGCGGATACCGATCACAAAACCAGCGCCCACAATCGACAGCAGCAAACGCGCCACAACCAGCTGATTGAAGTCCTGGGCAGATGCAAACAGCAGGCAGGGAATGGCCGAAAAAACCAGGATCGCGGAATAGGTGATCCGAGGGCCGAATTTATCCAGCAGCATGCCAATCAGCACGCGAGCAGGAATGGTGAGGGCCACATTGCAGATGGCCACAGTACGGATCTGGCTAACGCTGAGGCCAAGATCAGCCTTCACGGTGGTGGCCAAGGGGGCCAGGTTGAACCAGACCACAAAGGTCAGAAAGAAGGCAAACCAGGTGAGATGCAGCGTGCGGTATCTCCCCTGGAAAGACCAGAGTTCGGCAAGCATGGAGGGTCGTAGCAAAAAGACCCTGAGCCCAGAAAGGAAAGCGAGGGCGACAGGAAAGGGCGGTACCAAGAAAAGTCGCCCTGCCCAAATAGTTCACCAGCTCAAGGCACCAGCAAAAGTACCTATTGCTACAAAGAGGCGGTGCAACCCTCATTCCTCACAGATCTGTATCAGCAACTACAAAGCAGCTCCTGGTGATCTCATTAGATGCACTTCGATGCATTCAGTGTTGTTGAGCACAGCAGAATTACGTGCCTGCGTGTTTAGCGGTGGTCTGAGTGTGCGCATGGGCCAAGACAAGGCCCTGCTCCCCCACCCCAGCGATGGCAGCTGGCTGCAACACATCAGCACGCTGCTTGCAACGCAACACCTGCCGGTAACGGTGTACACCCGCCACCAGCATCACTTAACGCTGGAGGGGCTGCATCCGGCAGTCACGGTGACACTCGAGCCAGCCCCCTGGAACGGCCCACTGCAGGCTCTGGTCAAACTGCTTCCCAGCAGCAGCCAGCAGGCGCTACTGATCGCACCGGTGGACATGCCGCTCCTACAGCCAGCGGATATCGAGGCCCTGCGCCTGGCCTGGCAGCAGCAACCCAACGAGGCGGCGGTGGCCGATGACGGACAACGGCTCCAACCACTGCTGGGCATCTACCCCGGCGGAACCAGGATGCGGAGCGCCATGCTTGAGGTGCTGGAGCTTGAGCAGGGCCGCTGGATGCGTTGGCTGCAACGGATTCCCCATCGCCCCGTGAGGCTGCCGGCCAGCCATCTGCGCAACTGCAACCGGCCCAGTGATCTGCAGGCGCTGCAGCCATGACTCCCCGCGATCAACACGGACGCCCCCTTGGGGTTCTGCGGCTCTCGCTCACGGCTCGCTGCAACCTCTCGTGCAGCTACTGCCAACCCGATGGCCACGAAGCCGCCCATCTACTGAGCCAAGCCCAGCAACTCGCCTTGATTCGCGCCGCCTGCCAGCTGGGCTGCCACACCCTGCGGCTCACCGGTGGCGAACCGCTGCTAGCCCCCGGATTGCTGCCCTTGCTGGAGGCGATCCAACCCCAACGGCACCACGCCAGCACTCCCCTGGCCCAGCTGCGTGAGGTGGCCCTCACCAGCAACGGCCTCCTACTCACCCCGCAAAAAGCCAAGCAGCTGCGTCAGGCCGGCCTCACCCGGCTCACCATCAGCCTTGATGGCACCGACCCAACCCGCCTGGCTTCCATGGCCGGACTGCAGGGGGGCGCCTCCGCCGGCCAGGCCTTGCTGCAGCGGGTGCTGCAAGCCCTGCAGGCCGCCCGTGAGGCCGGCTTTGCGCCCGAACGCGGCGAACTGAAGCTCAACAGCGTGATCCAACGCCACCGCAACGATGATCAACTGCTTCCCCTGGCGCGCCTGGCCCGCCATGAAGGCGTTGAACTGCGCCTGATCGAATACATGGATGTGGGCCAACGCAATGGCTGGCAAGCCGAAGCCGTGGTGCCCGCCACCGAAATGATCCAGACCCTGCAGCAGCAGTGGCCGCTGGAGCCCCTAGGGCGAGCCGAAGGCGGCACCGCCAGCCGCTGGCGCTACCGCGATGGGGGCGGCCTGGTGGGCGTGATCGCCTCCATCAGCCAGCCCTTCTGCGGCGATTGCAACCGGCTGCGGGTCACCGCCGATGGCATGGCCTACAGCTGCCTCTTCGGCACCGAAGGCTTCGATCTCAAGCCCTGGCTGCAGCCAGAGGTGCCGCCCCAGGAGCTGCAAACCACGCTCGCGCAGCTCTGGCATCAGCGAAAGGATCGTGCCAGTGAGGAACGCCAGCATGGCCACAGCCTCACGGGCGACCGCGCCGAGATGGCCTACCTGGGGGGTTAAGCAGCATCCAGCCGCTCAAGCCTGCAGGGGATCCTCCGGCCAGCGGTGCTTGGGATAGCGGCCGCGCAGGTCTTTGCGCACCAGCGGATACCCCTGCTGCCAGAAACTGCTGAGATCGCGGGTGACCGCCGCCGGGCGGCCCGCTGGCGAGAGCAGATGCACCAACACCGCATGGCGCCCATCAGCCAGGCGCGGGGTGGTGGTGAGCCCGAAGAAATCCTGCAAGCGGCTGCTGAGCACCGGCTCCTCACCGCTGTAATCAATGCGGGCTGAACGGCCACTCGGCAGTGGCCAACGCAGCGGTGCCAGGACATCGAGCTGGCTGCGCTGGGGCCAATCGAGCCGGTCCAGCAGCGCCGCGGCCAGATCCACGGCCTGCAGGCCTTCAAGGCTGCGCACACCAGCGAGATAGGGGGCTAACCACAGCTCCAACTCCTCCAACAAGGTGCGCTCATCCACCGCCGGCCACTGCTGCGGCGCCAGCCCATGCAGAAAGGCCAAACGACCGCGCAGCTGTTGCTGCGCCGGACTCCAGGCCAACTGCACCAGGCCGCCGCGACGCACCTGCTCCAACAGGCACGCCTGCACGGCCTCAGGATCGGGGGATTGCAGCGGAACGTCCGCCAGCACCAGGGCCCCCAGGCACTGGCGCCGCCGGGCCAGCACCTGCTGCCGCTGGCCATCCCAAACCAGCTGATCCTCCTGGCGCAACTGCTGGGGTTGCAACAGCGGCAACACCGCCGCTGGCAGCGGTGCCGCCAGCCAGATGCGGGCCTGACGCCGGTCCCCATCGAGGTGAGCCGCCACCAGGGCCGGGGCGGCGCAGAGGGGATCCTCCGGCTCGAGCGCCGCACCCCTGCCGGAACTCAGCAGCAACACCCCAGGGCGGGCATCCCCGCGGGGCAAGGCCAAGCGATCGGGATAGGCCAGGGCCAGCAGCACCCCCACCCAAGCGGGCCAACCCGGCGGCAACAGCGGCAGATCACGCGGCACACGCACTTGACGGCGCAGCTGCTGGGCCAGCTGACGCACCAGAGCCAACGGGCCGCCCCGCCGGCGCTCCAACAGATCCAGCCGCAAACAAAGATCAGCGCCAGGGGCCTCCGAGCGCAGGGGATCCCGCTCCCCCAACAGAGCGGCCAATACACAGGCCAGCGCCTGGCGTTCCGCCGGGCCCCAGGGGGGCAGCTCCAGTTCAGCCAGGGGCAAGTCCAGCTCAGCGGCCTGCAGCACCATCGAACCCAGGCGCGGATGCAAGCCCAGGCGGGCCAGGGCCCGACCCCGCTCGATGGGCTGACCACGCCCATCGAGCACCCCCAGGCTGGCCAGCAGAGCCTGGGCCTGCTGCAACGGCACCGCTGCCGGCGGATCGAGAAAGGCCAGATCTTCTCCACCGGGGGAACCCCAGAGGGCCAACTCCAGGGCCAGCGGAGCGGGATCGGTGCTGAGGATGTCGGGCTGGGGCTGCGCTGGGCGCCGCTGCTGATCCACCGCCGTCCAGAGGCGATGGCACACCCCTGGGCCCAGCCTTCCGGCCCGACCACGGCGTTGGTCGGCCTGGGCCACAGCGGCCTTCTCGGTCACCAACCGCGCCAGACCGGTGTTGGGATCAAAGCGCGACACGCGGCTCCAGCCGGCATCGATCACCACGCGGATGCCCTCGATCGTGAGGCTGCTCTCTGCCAGGGCAGTGGCCAGCACCAACTTGCGACGCCCCGCCGCGGCCGGCGCGACCGCCGCATCCTGGGCGCGGGCATCGAGATCGCCGTAGAGGGGGGTGAGCTCCACATCCGCGGGCAGATCGTCTTGCAACTGCTCCACCAAGCGCCGGATCTCGGCCTGACCGGGCAGAAACACCAGCACGCTGCCCGGCTCCTGAGCCAGCACCGAACGGATCGCCGGCCGCACCTGATCAGCGATGGCCCGCACCGTGGGCTGATCGGGGGCCGGCCGCTCGGCATAGATGGTGTCCACCGCAAAGGCCCGGCCCTCGCTGCTCAGCACCGGCGCCCCATCCAGCAGCCGGGCCAGGGGCTCAGCATCAAGGGTGGCCGACATCGCCACCAGAGCCAGATCCGGCACCAGCAGCTGCCGGGCCTGCCAGGTGAGCGCCAGGGCCAGATCGCTGCCCACGCCACGTTCATGCACCTCATCGAACAGCACAGCACTCACACCAGTGAGGGCCGGGTCGTCCTGCAAGAGGCGCAAAAACAAGCCATCGGTGAGCAGTTCAATGCGGGTGTTGGGGCCCACGCAGGTGTCGAGCCGCACCCTGTAACCAACGGTGTCCCCCACCGCCTCGCCGAGGCTGCGGGCCATCTGCCGCGCCGCCAACTTGGCGGCCAGCCGGCGTGGCTCCAGCACCAACACCTTGCCGCCACTCCAGGGCTCAGCCTGGGCCAGGGCCAACGGCACGCGGGTGGTTTTGCCGGCACCGGGTGGTGCCTGCAACACCAAACGACCCTGCTCGCGCAGGGTGCTGAGCAACTCGGGCAGCAGCGGCTCAATCGGTAGTGGCGGAAGCCCCGGCGCCATCGCTCAACCCAGCAGCAATTTGCTGCCAGCAAAGCCGGTGACCAGCGCCAGCGATCGCCGGATCGTGGGCACCGCCCAACGGCGGCTGCCGGCATGGGCCCCCAGGCCCCCGGCCAGCAGCACCACCAGGGCCCAGAGCCAGGGCAAGGGCGGCAGCGACTGCCCCGAACGCAACAACCCCAGCAGACCAGCGAGGGAATTCACCCAGATGAACAGCACCGATACAGCAGCGGCCTGATGGGTGCTGCACCAGCGCCGCAACAGCATCAACGGGCTGAGAAACACCCCCCCACCGGTGCCGGTGAGCCCAGCGAGAAATCCCAACCCTGCCCCGGTGAACGCCAACGTGACTGGGCCAGGGGCTGCGCAGCGCGGCGGATCGGCGGGCTGGAACAGAAAGCGCAATGAAGCAAAGAGCAGCACCAGCCCCAGCAACCAGCGCAACCCCTGACTGGGCAGATTCAACCAACCCCCCATGAACGCCGCTGGCACCGCCAGCGGCAGCAGCGGCCAGAAGCGCCGGGCCTGGAGATGGCCCGCCCGCCAGAACTGCCAGGCCCCAAAGCTGGCCACCAGCAGATTGAGCATCAAGGCCAACGGGCGAATCTGCTCTGGGGCCAACCCCGCCAGGGCAAACACCGCGATGTAACCGGTGGCACCGGCATGACCCACGGAGCCATACAAAAAGGCCACCACCGCCAAGGCCAGCGGCAGCAGCAGCTCGCTCATGGTTGCTCCCGCAACCGCGGCAGCAGCTGCACCAGGTTGCAGGGCCGGGTGCTGGTATCGAGCTGGGCAGCGATCAAACGCTCCCAGGCGGTGGTCACCGCATCCAGCGAACCGGGCAGCACGAACACAATCGTGCCGTTGGCCACCCCGGCCAAGCAGCGGCTCTGCAGGCTGCTGGTGCCGATGGTGTCGAACGAGATCACCCGGAACAGCTCGCCAAAACCCGAGATCGTTTTATCCAGCAGCGGCTCCACGGCCTCAGGGGTGCCATCGCGGCCAGTGAGACCGGTGCCGCCGCTGCTGATGATCACCTGCACTTCCGGATCAGCGATCCAACGGCTCACCACCGCGCGGATGGCATAGCGGTCATCGGGCACCAGCTGGCGCTCCTGCAGCTGATGACCAGCCTGTTCAAAGCCCTGCTGCAACGCATCGCCGCTGGGATCATCCGCCAGGCTGCGGCTGTCGGACACTGTGAGCAGCGCGATCGCAAGAGCCATGGAGGCAGGCGAGCAGAGTTCGATTGTGGCCGCAGGCGGCACCGTGCGGGTGCGCCTGTTTGCCTCGCTGCGGGAACAGGCGGGCTGGGGAGAACGGCAGCTGCCACTCCAGGGATGCAGCAGCGCCATCAGCTGCTGGCAACAGCTGCAACTGGGGGGCACAACGCTGCCTGCGGGCATTCGCGTGGCCATCAACCAACGCTTCGCCAGCCCCGATAGCCCGGTGCAAGCCGGCGACGAAGTGGCCTTCCTGCCCCCGATCAGCGGTGGCTGAATCCATGCATCCCCTCAGCCTTGATCTGGGGCTCTGCCCGCAGAGCTTTGATCCCCATGCCCTGCTGCAGCCCTGGGAGGAACAACACAGCCGCGCCGCCACAGCGGTGTTCATCGGCCGCATGCGCGGCCAGGGCAGCAGCGGCGAAGTGCTGCAGGCCATGGAGCTGGAGCACTACCCCGGCATGAGCGAACAGCAGCTCGAACAGCTGGCCCAAAGCATCAGCGCAACCGAGCAGGCCGCGGCCGTGCTGCTGCGCCACCGGGTGGGCCGGGTGTTGCCGGGGGAAGCACTGGTGCTGGTGGCGGTGGCCGCCGAGCGGCGGGGCATGGCGCAGCGCTGCTGCCAGCAGCTGCTCGAAGCGATCAAACACGAGGCCCCGTTCTGGAAAAAGGAGATCCCCAACGGCGGGGAGGGCCGCTGGATCGAGGCGAACACCACCTTTTGAGGCCAGATTCAGAAGAGGGGCAAGCGCAACAACTGGGCCCAAACCAGTGCACCGGCCGGCAGTTCAGCCAGCTCGGCCGGCAACTCCAGCAGGAGATCGGCCCCCTGCAGCGAGCCAATCCGCGATGAGGCCTGGGAGCCCTCCACCAAAGCGCTGAGGGCCCCGGCCGCATCCACCTGCAGCCGCGCCCTGGCCAGTTCGGGCCGACCAGCCGGGCGCCGCAGGGGCTGGGCCAGAGGCACCTGAAACCGGGGACAGGGCCGGGGTTCGGCCCCCTCCATCTGCTGCAACGCGGGCCAGAGCAACTGCAGGGCGGTGATCGCCGCAGCCACCGGATTGCCCGGCAAGCCAAACAACGGCACCGCACCGCCATCGGCGCGGCGAAGGGAACCGAAGGCAAAAGGCCGGCCGGGTTTGAGAAAGAGCTTCCAGAACTCCACCTCACCCAACTCCTGCAGCAACGGGCGGATCCAATCGCTGTCGCCAGCCGATACGCCCCCGGTGCTGACCACCACATCAGCAACCTCGGCCAGCTCCGCCAAGCTGCGGCGCAGGGCGGCGGGATCATCGGCCACCACCTGGCAGTGGGCCACGCCATAGCCCAAGCGTTGCAACAAGGCCTGCAACAACGTGCTGTTGCTCTCCCAAATGGCGCCACTCGGCCGCGGCTGCCCCGCCGCCACCAACTCATCACCCGTGATCAATAAAGCGATCCGGGGCGCTGCCAGCACCGGCACCCGGGCCACCCCGCAAGCCGCCAAACGGCCCAGCAGCGCAGGGGTGAGCCGCACCCCCCCAGCCACCAACTCCTGACCGGGGGAGGCCTCCTCCTCGGGCCCACGCACCCAAACCCTCTCCCCAGCGGGTTTCACCAGCTCCACCTGCCCACTGCCATCGGTGTGCATCAGCTCCTGGGCCAGCACCCGCACAGCACCCAGGGGCAAGGGGGCACCGGTGAGGATGCGGATCGCTTCACCGGGCTGCAACGGCTGGCCATAGGGCCGGGCTGGAGCCGAGCGCCCCACCAGGCGCCAGCGCTGCCCCAGCGGTGGTTCCTGCCCATCAGCAACGGCGTAGCCATCGAGGATGGAGGCGCGAAAGCCGGGGATGGCCTCACTGGCCAACACCGCTTCAGCACACACCCTCCCCAGGGCCTGGGCCAGGGGCACCAACTGGTGTTGGCCCAAGGGCCTGATCGCCGCCAGCACAGCCGCGAGGGCCTGCTCCAGGGGCAGCCCCTCGGCGGGAAAGGGTTCAGCCATCGACCGCCACAGGCCCCTCAGGGTGCTGCCAATCGCCATGGCGACCGCCCTGCTTGGCGAGCAAGCGCACCCCCTCGATCGTCATGGCCGGATCGGCACTTTTGAGCATGTCGTAAAGGGTGAGCA
>JAYKIT010000081.1:0-3578 GCA_035285765.1 Synechococcus sp.
CAGGTAAGTTTCAGCTCGACCGTTCCCTTCCATCCGAGATGGCGATTTCCCGCGGCGACAAGGTGCGCATCAAGCGTCCTGAGTCCTACTGGTTCAACGAAGTGGGCACCGTGGCCTCCATCGACAAGTCCGGCATCCGCTATCCGGTGGTGGTTCGCTTCGAGAAGGTGAACTACAACGGCTTCTCCGGCGTCGATGGTGGCGTGAACACCAACAACTTCGCCGAGGCTGAGCTGGAGCCCGCCTGAGCTCCAGGTGCCGGAATTACCGGAAGTTGAAACGGTTCGCCGCGGCCTTGAGCTGCAGGTGGGCCGTTTTTGCATTGACAGCGTTGAGGTGCTGCGCAGCCGGGCCGTGGCCGCCCCCAAGGGCGACCCTGAAGGTTTTGTGGCGGCCATAAGTGGCTGCACCCTGGCCCGCTGGCGCCGCCGCGGCAAGTATCTGATCGCCGAGCTGGAGCGCGGTGGTGAAGCCGCCGGCGAGCTGGGGGCCCACCTGCGCATGACAGGCCAGTTCCAATGGCTGGGCAGCGGCGAGCGCCCCCCCTGCCCCCACACCCGGGTGCGCTTCCACGGCGGCAGGCATGAATTGCGCTTCGTGGATGTGCGCTCCTTTGGGGAGCTCTGGCATGTGCCGCTGGGAACGCCCACCGAAACGGTGATCACCGGCCTCACCAGGCTCGGCCCGGAACCGTTCAGCGAGAACTTCAGCGCCAGTTATCTGCGCCAGCGACTCAAGGGCTCAAGCCGGCCGATCAAGAACGCCCTGCTCGATCAGGCCCTGGTGGCGGGTGTGGGCAACATCTATGCCGATGAAAGCCTGTTCATGGCTGGCATTCGGCCCCACACCCCGGCCGGGCGGCTGTCGCTGCAGCGGCTGGAGCAACTGCATGGGGCCCTGGTGGAGGTGCTGGAGCTGAGCATCGGCGCCGGCGGCACCAGCTTCAGTGATTTCCGCGATCTCACCGGCACCAACGGCAACTACGGCGGCCAGGCCTGGGTGTATCGCCGCGGCGGCCAGCCCTGCCGGCGCTGCGGCAGCGACCTGCGACGCGAGACACTGGGGGGACGCAGCAGCCACTGGTGCCCCACGTGTCAGCACTGAGTGAACAGTTGGTGGCCGTGATGGCCGATGTGCACCGGCGGGGCTGGTGTGATGGCACCGGCGGCAACTTCAGCTGCCTGCTGCAGCCCAGCCCCCTGCAGTTGCTGATGGCCCCCAGCGGGGTGGACAAAGGCCAGGTGGCAGCCACCGAGCTGATCGTGGTGGATGGCGAGGGCCAGGTGCTGCAGGGCAGCGGCAAGGCCAGCGCCGAAACCCTGTTGCATCTGGCCATCGTGCAAACCTGCGGCGCTGGGGCGGTGCTGCACAGCCACTCCCAGGCCGGCACCCTGCTCTCCAGCTGGGCGCTGCCCAGGGGCGAGCTGGTTCTGCAGGATCTGGAAATGCTCAAGGGGCTTGAAGGCATCAGCAGCCACGCCACTCAGGTGGCCGTGCCGGTGCTGGCCAACAACCAGGACCTGCACGCCCTCAGCGCCGCTGCCACCCCAAGGCTTGCGGCGGCTCCCCAAGGGCTCCTGATCGCCGGCCATGGGCTCTATGCCTGGGGCGCCGATCTGTTCCGCGCCCAGCGGCACCTGGAAATTCTTGAATTCCTGTTGGAGCAGCGTTGGCGCCAGCTGCTGCTGCAGGGGCTGGGGGTGCAGCCATGATCCGGCTCTCCGGCCTGCGCGCGGTGGTGCTTGACATCGAAGGCACCACCTGTCCGGTGGATTTCGTGGCCGGCACCCTGTTCCCCTACGCCCATCGCCACCTGGAGGCCCATCTGGCCAAGCACGGCGGTGATCCAGCCATGGCGCCTCTGCTGCAGGAGATCTGGCAGGGCTGGGCCGATGAAACCGACCCCGCTGCGCCGCCGTTGCCAGCCGCTGAGGCTCGCCAGGCGCTGGCGGCCGTGCCCTACCTGCAATGGCTGATCAGCCGCGATCGCAAATTCACCCCGCTCAAGGATCTGCAGGGACAGATCTGGGCCGCGGGCTACCACCACGGCGAACTGCGCACCCCACTGTTTGAGGATGTGGCGCCAGCGTTGCAGCGCTGGGCGGCGTTGGGCCTACGCCTGGCGGTGTATTCCTCCGGATCCGTGCAGGCGCAACAGCTGTTCTACGGCCACACCGCAGCTGGGGATCTGCAGCCTCTGTTCAGCGCCTGGTACGACACCCGCCTGGGCCCCAAACGGGAGGCGGCCAGCTACAGGGCCCTGCTTGAGGATCTGCAGCTGCCAGCCGCTGCAGTGCTGTTCATCAGCGACAGTGCCGGCGAACTGGAGGCCGCCACCAGCGCCGGTCTGCAGGTGTGCGGCAGTCAACGCCCCGGCAACCCCGAAACCCTTTCCCCCCACTGGCTTCAAGTGCAGCACTTCGGGGAGCTGACAGTGACAGCAGGCGCTGTCTAGCTTGAGCGCAGCCCTCTGCACTCCCCGCGATGGCCAAGCAGGCGCGAGCACGGGCCCGGGGCGAAAACACCACCCGGCCCAACTCCGGCGAAGCCGAGGTGGTGCAACAGGCGGAACACCTGTTTGAGCAAACGCTGGTGCCGGTGCGCGGCCAGCTGGCCGGTGCTGTGGCGGCACTGGAGAGCAATCTCAACAACAGCGAACTGAATTACGGCGAGATCTTCCTGCGCGACAACGTGCCGGTGATGGTCTACCTGCTGCTGCAGGGGCGCTTTGAGATCGTGCGCCACTTCCTCGATCTCTGCGTGGAACTGCAGAGCCGCTCTTACCGCACCCGCGGCGTGTTCCCCACCAGCTTTGTTGAGGAAGACGGGCAGATCCTGGCGGATTACGGCCAGCGCTCCATCGGCCGCATCACCTCGGTGGATGCCTCGCTGTGGTGGCCGGTGCTGTGCTGGATGTATGTGCGCGCCAGCGGCGACCGCGATTACGGCGCCAGCCCCAAGGTGCAGCGGGCGGTGCAGCTGTTGCTCGATCTGGTGCTGCAGCCGAGCTTCTACGAACCGCCCGTGCTGTTCGTCCCCGATTGCGCCTTCATGATTGACCGTCCGATGGACGTGTGGGGCGCACCGCTGGAGGTGGAGGTGCTGCTGTTCGGCTGCCTCAAGAGCTGTTGCCAGCTGATGAGCCTGGTGGATGGTCAGGGCCATGGGGGGCCCTTGATCCAGCAGCGGCTGGAGCTCACCCGCACCTGGCTGCGGGATCTGCGGGTGTATCTGCTGAACCACTACTGGGTCACCAGCAAAACCATGCAGGTGCTGCGGCGGCGCCCCACCGAGCAGTACGGCGAACACCAATCCCGCAATGAATTCAATGTGCAGCCGGAGGTGATCCCCCACTGGCTGCAGGAATGGCTGGAAGACCGCGGCGGCTACCTGATCGGCAACATGCGCACCGGCCGGCCCGATTTCCGCTTCTACAGCCTGGGCAATTCACTGGCCTGTCTGTTTGGTCTGCTGACGGCACCCCAGCAGCGGGCCCTGTTCCGGCTGGTGCTGCACAACCGCCAGCACCTGATGGCGCAGATGCCGATGCGGATCTGTCATCCGCCGATGGAAGGGGA
>JAYKIT010000082.1:0-15837 GCA_035285765.1 Synechococcus sp.
TGGGGGATCGCCTGCAGCTGGTGGAGGGCTGCGGCCATCTGCCCCACCTCGATCAACCCGAGCTGGTGGCGCGCACCTGGAGGGCTGCATGAGCGGCCCGGCCCTGGGCTTGATCAGCCAGGCGATCAGGCTGTGGCTCAAGAGTGTGTGCAGCCGCCTCGATCAACTGGAGCTGCAGCTGGAAGGCTCCTTGCTGCAGTTGATGCGCGGCCGGCTCGATGGGGTGCGGGTGGATGCCAGGGGCGTGGTGTTTCAGGGCTTGGCCCTCGAGCAGGTGGAGCTGCACAGCGAGCCCATCAGCATCGATGTGGCCCCCCTGCTCAAAGGCCAGGCCTTGCAGCTGCGCCAGCGCTTTGCGGTGCAGGGCTGGGTGCGCTTCAGCGAAGCCGGCTTGAACCAGTGCCTGCAAAGCCCGGGGCTGCAAGAGCTCAAAGCAGCCATGGGAAACACCTTTCTGGCTGGAGAATCCCTGCAGCACTTCGGCCTCAGCAGCGCCGGCGTGAACCTGCGCGATCACAACGGTCTGCAGCAGGCCTGCAGCCTGCAGCTTCAGAACGGTGAACTGCGCCTGCAGCAACAGGAGCGCAGTTTGGTGATCCCGATGGATCCAGCCATCAGGCTCGAGCAACTGGAGCAGGGTTCAACCCAGCTGACCCTCTATGGCTGCGCCCAGGTGAGCCCAGAAGCCCCGCTCTGAAGCAGCGGCCGGCCTTGTTCACCAGAGCTTCACCAGATCTGATCAGAAGCGCCACCAATCACGCACCAGCAGGACAGCAACAGGCGGCAAACACTCAGATCGTTCAGCTCAGCTCGCCAAACACCATGAGCAAACTGCTTGTCCTGCTCGCCACCCTTTGGATGGCCCTGATCGTGGGAGCCGGTGGCAACCAGCTGCTGCCCCACCCCAAGCCCGAGAAAAGCGGGGTGATGACTGTGTACACCCTGATGCACTCAAGACCGTTATGAGCCAAACAGCGGCAGCACCAGGGTTACGCCGTAAAACACCACCGCCGGCGTGAAGAGGTAGCTATCCACCCGATCGAGGATGCCGCCATGGCCGGGAATCAGCGCCCCGGAATCCTTCACGCCCGCATCCCGTTTCATCATCGATTCGGTGAGATCCCCCACCAGGGCAAAGAGGGCCACAAGCCCGCCGAGCACACCACCAAGCAGAAGGCCCAGGGGCCAGCCCAGCAACCAGCCACCACAGGCCCCCGTGAGCACCGTGGCCACCACACCGGCCAGGGCCCCTTCCACCGTTTTTCCCGGCGACACCTCCGAGAGGCGCGTGCGACCAAAGCGCTTACCCCAGAGAAAGGAGCCGCAGTCGGCAGCCCAGATCAGGGCAAAGGCCAGAAAGGTCACCGCGAGCCCCCCATGGCCGGGCCAGTGGGGCGACACCCAGGCGGCACTGAGGTCGCGCAGCCGCACCCAATGGCTGGGCAGAAAACCCAGATAAAAGAGCCCAAAAATGGAAGCGGCGATATCGGCAATGGTGCCTGTGACCGGCTGCAGCAGTAGCCAACCGCAGATGGCCGACCCCGCCAGGGGCAGCACCGCTGCCGCCAGGGCACTGCCGGGCGCCAGCTGGGTGATGATCAGCAGCAGCTGGCAGGCCACCAGGGTGGTTTTGATGGCCGGCCGGATGCCCTTGAACTGCGCCAAGCGGAAAAACTCCAGCAGGGCCAGATGCACGATCACCCCGAGGCTGAGGGTGAACCACCAGCCCCCGAGGCTGATGATCGCCACCGCGAAGGCCGCAGCCACCAAGCCGCTCCAGAGCCGGCTGAGCTTGCCCAGCTGCAGCACGGGCCCGCTCATGGATGGCGTTCAGCAGCGATCAGGAACAGGGGTTCCGCCGCCGCCAGGCGGGTTTGATCCCTGCGCCGCTGCATGCGATGCACCGTGGCCTGCACCACCTGCAAATCCCTGGCCTCCAGCTGGCCCAGGGCATCGGTGGCATCCACCAGGCCCTCCAGGCTGGGGGTGCTGATCACCAACCGCCCCCCCGGGGCCAGGGCCTGCCACACGGCTCGCAACACGGTGCCCAAGGGGCGACCCACCTCCAACAGCACCCGATCAGGCGCAGGCGCGAGCCGCGGCAGATCATCGGGGGCCTGGCCCTGCAGCACCTCCAGATTGGAGATGCCAAAGCGGGCTCGATTGCGCTCGAGAAGCTCCACCGCTTCAGGATCACGCTCGAGGGCCTGCACCCGGCCACCGGGCAGCAGGCGCGCAATCTCCAGGGCCAAGGCACCGGTGCCGCCCCCCACATCCCACACCACCGAATCGGGGCGAGGCCGCAAATGGGCCAGCAGCATCACCCGCTGCTCCATCGGCGTGGGACTGAAACCCGGTGCTGCCTCAAAAGCGGCATCGGGCAGCCCGGGGGTGACGAAATCCCACTGGTAGGGGGATTGTGAACCCAAGGGCATCAAGCCAGAACCCTCACCGTATCAGCGATCTGATTGCCCCAAAGCTGGCGCTGGCGCTGCAACCACTGCAGCCGCTCGGGATCGAGGCGCTCACCGGGAAGCAGCAGTGGAATCCCAGGCGGGTAGGGGCAAATGGGCCGTGCAGCGATGCGGCCGCTCGCCGCGGCCAGGGGCAGGTCTTCACTGGGCAGGCGCCAGGCTTCGGCCAGCGGCACGGCCAGCTCGGTCACAAGCGGTAAGGGCGTTGGATCCAATGGGGCCAGCGGCTCGCCCCCCAGGGCCTGGCACAACTGGCCGAGGGCGCGCCCCAGGCGGCGGGCCAGACCACGGCTCGTGCCAAGCCCCAAACAGAAGGTGAGCGTGAACAGCTCGGGGCATTCCGCGGCCACGCCACACTCCAAGAGCCAGGCATCGGCATCTGCGCCACTGAAGCCCAGGGGCGCGGTGTGCAGCACCAGCCGCAGGGGATCATCCACCGCCAGCAGCGGTACACCCTGGCTGAGCAACCGCTGGCGCAACTGCTCCGCCTGCTGCAACCAGGTGCTGAGCTGCCGCCGTCCTGAGGGCAGCAAGCGCTGGGCAAAGGCCTGCTCACAGCTGAGCAGCAGCAGCGCGCTGGGGCTGCTGGTTTGCAGCCACTCCAGCGCCTGCTGCAGGCGTTCGAGCTCGATGCGGTTGCCCTGCAGGTGCAGCGCAGCGCTCTGGCCCAACCCCCCCAGGCTTTTGTGCACCGACTGCACCACCAGATCAGCGCCGGCAGCAATGGCCCCCGGCGGTAAACCCGGCGCCAGGCCGAAATGGCCCCCATGGGCCTCATCCACCAGCACCGGCACGCCATGGCGATGGGCGATGCGCACCAGCTGCTCCAGCTGAGAGGCCATCCCCTGATACGTGGGGGAGAGCAGCACCAGCAGATCCACAGAGCCGCTGCGCTCAAGCAGCTGCTCCAGCTGCCCAGGGGGCAGGGCCTGCCACAAACCGGTGTGGCGGTCCAAGGGCGGGGTGTAGATCAGCGGCTGCAGATCCGCCAGCACGCAGCCATAGAGGAGCGAACGGTGCAGATGGCGGGGCAACAGCACCCGGGGGTGGGCCACCGGCAGGGCCAGCAGGGCCGCCTGCAGCAAGCCACTGGCTCCATTCACCCCGTACCAGCTGCGCGCCACCCCGAGGCTCGCCGCCAACTGCCGTTGGGACTCGGCCACAGCCCCCTCCTCCAGCAGCGGTCCACCGATGGTGGGGAGCTCAGGGAGATCCCAGGCCCAGGGCAACCGCGGCCACCGCACGGGGCGCCAGTGACCGCGGCGATGGGCCGGCAGATGCAGCGCCAAACCAGGCCGGGCCACCGCTGCCGCCAGGGCCCGCTGCAGCGGCCAGCGATCGGGGCGAAGGGTCAACGAAGCTGCAACAACAGTTTCTAAAGTCTGGCGAGCTCCGAGACCGGCCATCTCCCGATCTGCACCTGTCCCTCTGCATCAGCTGCTGGGCCGCCTGGTGGTGGTGATCTGGCAGCTGGGAGGGCTCGCCCTGGTGCTCAGCGTTCAGGGGGGCAGTGAAGACCCAGCCGTGCAGCGGCGCCTCGGCAAGCGATTGCTGGACACGCTCACAGCCCTGGGTCCCTGTTTCATCAAACTGGGCCAAGCCCTCTCCACCCGCCCGGATCTGGTGCGGCGCGATTGGCTCGATCAACTCACCCGCCTGCAAGACGATCTGCCGGCCTTTGATCACCAGCTGGCCCTCCGCACGATCGAAGCCGATCTGGGGGCCCCCGCCCAGCATCTGTTCGCCACCTTCCCCAGTCAGCCAGTGGCGGCGGCCAGTCTCGGCCAGGTGTACAAGGCCCAGATGCTCGATGGCCGCTGGGTGGCGGTGAAGGTGCAGCGGCCCAACCTGGAGCCCCGCCTCAGGCTTGATCTGGCCGTGGTGCGGCTGCTGGCCCAGCTCACCGGTCCGTTCTTGCCCCTCAACCTCGGCGACGATCTCACCGCCATCGTCGATGAGTTCGGCAACACCCTGTTCCGCGAAATCGACTACGAGCTCGAAGCCGATAACGCCGAGCGCTTCGCTGAACTGTTCCAAGACGACCCCACCGTGGTGGTGCCCCAGGTGGAGCGGCTGCTCAGCAGCCAGCGGGTGCTCACCACCACCTGGCTGGCGGGGGTGAAGCTGCAGAACCGCGAGCTGCTCACCCGCAACAACCTTGATCCGGCCACCCTGGTGAAGGCCGGTGTGGTGTCAGGCCTGCGGCAACTGCTGGAATTCGGCTACTTCCACGCCGATCCCCATCCCGGCAACCTGTTTGCCCTGGAGGGCGGCCCCGATGGCTACGGGCGCCTGGGCTATGTGGATTTCGGCATGATGGACATGCTGAGCAATGACGACCGGCTGACGCTCACCGACGCGGTTGTTCACCTGATCAATCGCGATTTCCATGCCCTCGCCCACGATTTTGTGCGGCTTGGTTTTCTGCAGCCCGGCACCAACCTCACCCCGCTGGTGCCAGCCCTGAAGGAGGTGCTCGGAGGCCAGCTGGGCGACAGCGTGGGCGAATTCAACTTCAAAACGATCACCGATCGCTTTTCGGAGCTGATGTTTGAGTACCCCTTCCGGGTGCCGGCCCGTTTTGCCTTGATCATCCGCGCTGTGGTGAGCCAGGAGGGCCTGGCTCTGCGCCTGGATCCAAGCTTCAGCATCATCCGCGTGGCCTATCCCTACGTGGCCAAACGGTTGCTGGCAGCCGACACCGAAGAACTGCGCCACAAGCTGCTGGATGTGCTGTTCGACAAGCAGGGGCGCCTGCAGCTGCAACGGCTGGAAAACCTGCTGGATGTGGTGGGCCGCGATGGCGGTCCGGCTGATCTGCTGCCGGTAGCTGGCGCTGGCATGCGCCTGATCCTGGGCAAAGAAGGGCACGGGCTGCGGCAGCGGTTGCTGTATGCCCTGGTGCGCGATGGCCGCCTGCACACCGACGATCTCAAGACCCTGGCCCAGCTGGTGCGCCGCCGTTTCAGCCCCGCTCGCCTGGCGGGCGACTGGTTCCAGGTGCTGAGCACTTAACGTGCAGCTCCTTTTTCGCTGCCAGCGTGGATTTCGACACCTACGACTACGAGCTTGAGCTGCCGGTGATGGTGCTGCAGCAGCCCCCCTACGTGCTGGCTGGACTGGGGCTGATGATCGGGGTGCTCTGCGGGCTCACCTTCTCGCGCCTGATTCAGAACAAGCTCGATGGCTGGAAACAGGACCGCCTGCCGCTGCTGCCCCTGGGCACCGCCGAGATGAGCATCAGCTTTGCCGGCACCGTGATCGGCATCACCCTGTTCATCGGCGGCAGCCTGCAAGTGTTCGGCTTTGCCTCCGGTGCAGCCCTGCTGGTGGCCCTGCTGCTGGCCCTGCTCACCGGCGGCGCCCTGTGGGTGCAGTTGGAGCGGCTGATGCAGCAGGTGGAAGAGGGCAACTTCCGCGCCGTGGATTTCGACAATTTCGACGAATTCTTCTAAGGGCCCCAACGCGGCGCTGGCCTGAGTGGCCGTCACGCATCCACTGACTAGGATCAGGGTTAACAGATCTTGATCTTGTGGCCGTCAGTCCTCCGACCCAGGCGTCTCCAGCGCGCCTGCTGGTGGTCGAAGACGATGACACGATTCGCGAAACGATCGCCGAAGCCCTCATCAGTGAGGGGTTCCTGGTGGATGCGGTGAGCTCTGGCAATGGAGCCCTGGAGCACTTCAAGGGCTCCCCCGACAACCAGCCCTGCGATCTGGTGCTGCTGGATCTGATGCTGCCAGGCGTTTCGGGCCTGGATGTGTGCCGCTACGTGCGGCGCCGTGGCTTCTCCACACCGATCATCGTGGTGAGCGCGCGTGACAGTGAAACCGATCGGGTGGTGGGCCTGGAGGTGGGCGCCGACGACTACCTGGTGAAGCCGTTCGGCATGCGCGAGCTGGTGGCCCGCTGCCGCGCCCTGCTGCGGCGCAGTTCCCGCAGTGGCGACAGCGGCGTGAAGGAGGTGCTGAAGTTTGAATCGATCACCCTCTACCCAGAGGAGTGCCGCGTCACCCGTGATGGCAAGGAGGTGAACCTCTCACCGAAGGAATACCGCTTGCTGGAGGTGTTCATGCAGAACCCGAAGCGGGTGTGGAGCCGCGACAAGCTGCTGGAGCGCGTGTGGGGCATCGATTTCATGGGCGACAGCAAAACCGTGGATGTGCACATCCGCTGGCTGCGCGAAAAGCTTGAAGCCAACCCCAGCGCCCCCAGCTTGATCCTCACGGTGCGCGGCTTCGGCTATCGCTTCGGCTGATTGAGCGCGTGTTTCCAGGGCGCCGCCAACACCAGATCTGCCAGTGGCTCAGCTCCAAGCAGCTGCTCGACTGGCTGGAGAATTCCTCCCAGGGCTTTCTGGTGCTGGATCGCTGGAACCGCCTGCAGCACCTCAATGGCCGCGCCCGACGCCTGCTCGGCATCGGCAAAGAGGCCCGGGTGCAGAACCGCTATCTACTGGAAGTGGTGCGCTGCCACCAACTGGAAGCTGCCGTACGGGAGGCGCGCCTCAGTGGTGGACGTCAGCGGGTGCTGTGGACCAACAGCACCGTGAGCCCCTCTCCGCTGCACCCGGAACCCATCCGCAGCGAACCCCTCGAAGCGGTGGCCCTGGCTGGTGAGCAGGGCTGGGTGGCGGTGTTTGTGCAGAGCCGCCAGTCCCTGCAAGCCCAGCAGGAGCAGCAGGAGCGCTGGGTGAGCGATGTGGCCCATGAACTGCGCACACCGCTCACCGCCCTCTCACTGGTGACCGAGTCACTGGCCATCAACCCCAGCGACAAGCAGGCGGTGCAGGTGGAGCGCTTGCAACGGGAGCTCACCCGGTTGCAGCAGTTGGTGTCGGATCTGCTGGAGCTCAGCCGGCTTGAAACCGCAGCCGTGCAACCCAACACGGCGGGAATGGATCTGGTCGAGATTCGCGAACTGGTGGAGCGGGCCTGGCAGAGCCTGGCGCCCCTGGCGGAACAACGCGATGTGGAGCTGCAGCTGCCTGACACAGACCCCCATCCGGTGCGCGGCAACAGCTCGCGCCTGCTGCGCGCCCTGCTGAACCTGCTCGACAACGCCCTGCGCCACAGCCCCGACCACAGCACGATCGAAGTGAAGCTGCTGCGGGAAGGCCGCTGGGAACGCATTGAAGTGCGCGACAAGGGTGCCGGATTCAGCCCTGAAGACCTGCAGCACATGTTCGATCGCTTCTACCGGGGCGATCCCTCCCGCTCCCGAACGCAGCGGGTGGGCAGCGGCCTGGGGTTGGCCATCGTGCAGCAGATCGCCCATGCCCACGGCGGCCACATCCGCGCCCGCAACCACCAGGGGGGCGGAGCGGAGATGCAGCTCTCGCTGCCCTGCGCCAAGCCATGAGCCGCGAGCGACTGCAGAAGCTGCTGGCCCAGGCGGGACTGTGCTCCCGCCGCGGCGCCGAGGAGTTGATGCGAACGGGGCGGGTGCTAGTGAATGGCCAGCCCGCCGCACCGGGCGACCAGGCCGACCCCAGCCAGGACCAGATCCTCGTGGATGGCCGCCCACTACCCCAGCGGCAACGCCCTCTCACCCTGCTGCTGCATAAACCGCGGGGGGTGCACTGCACCTGCCACGACCCGCGCGGCCGGCGCACAGTGCTGGATCTCCTGCCACAGGAGCTGGCCCATGGCACCGGGCTGCATCCGGTGGGTCGCCTGGACGCCGACAGCCGCGGTGCCTTGCTGCTGAGCAACAACGGCGCCCTCACCCTGAGCCTCACCCACCCCCGTTACAACCACAGCAAGCGCTACCGGGTGTGGATCAGCGGCAGCCCCACGCAGGCCACCCTGGAGCGCTGGAGCGCCGGGGTGCCCCTCGATGGCCACCCCAGCCGGGCCGTGCCGCTCATCGTGCTGCGGCGCGAGGCGCAACGCACCCTGCTGGAGCTCACCATGCACGAGGGCCGCAACCGCCAGATCCGCCGCACCGCTGAACTGCTGGGCCATCCAGTGGAAGACCTGCTGCGGCTGGGCATCGGCCCGGTGCAGTTGGGGGCCCTGGGTTCCGGGCAATGGCGCTGGCTGCACCCAGAGGAAGAGGCGGCGCTGCATGGCAGCACAACCGCGCCAAGCCGTTAAGAATCAGGGCACCGCATCGTGCCCTGCCGGTTCATGGCTCGTCTCACCGCCCCGATCGCCTCCCTCAGGCAACGGCTGAGCCGCGGCGGTGGCGGCGATGGTTCCCAACCCGAGCCACCGTTGCAGGAGCTGGGCCACCGCCTGCAGGAGCGGCGCGAACAACTGGGCCTGAGCATGCGCCAGCTGGCACTGGATACCCGCGTGAGCACGCCGGTGATCGAAGCGCTTGAAAAGGGTTGGTCGGATCGACTGCCAGAAGCCGCCTTCCTCGGCACGATCGTGCAGAAGTTGGCGGATCGGCTCGATCTCGATGCCGGCAGCATCAACGCCACCCTGCAGAACGCCCTACCCGCCAGCAACCACCCCGGTGGCCGCCGCGATGGCCCGATCACCCGCTTCACCCTCAGCTCCATCGAGCTGTTCAGCACCTGGCAGGGCACGATCGCCTACGCCGTGCTGCTGAGCGGCCTGCTCTACGGCCTCAACCTGCACCATCGCCAGCTGTTGATGGCCAGGGTGAGCAGCGTCAAACCGATTCCAGCGGCGGTGGCGACGCCCCCCAGCAAGGGCAAACCCAACACGGCCAGCAGCGATCCCAGCGTGGCCAAAGCGCGCCAGCAGCTGCTGCAGCTGCATCCCGATCTACGCCCCCTCGATCAACCCCAGCCGCAACCGCTTCAGCGCCTGCAACGCTCCAGCACTGAAGCCAGCACACCACCGGCCACAGGCAAGCTCGAACTCACCCTGCCGGAGAACACCAAAACCGATCAGGTGGTGGTCACCTGGAACGGCAAGCCGCTGAAAGCCGATCAGCAGATGCCGAACCGCTACTCCGTTCCGCTCTGGCCCGCTGCTGAGGCCCCGCCAGCCGCCACCCCACCGCGGTGATGGATCCTGGCCAGCTCGGCCAGGCCAGCGAGGTGACCATCGAGCGCATCGAGGGGTCCCTCCAGCTGCCAGCACCAGTTGCCGCTGGAGGTGCCCGGCGTGTTGAAGCGGGCCGCATCATCAAGACTCATCAGATCCTGCAACGGCACCACAGCCAGATCGGCCGTTGAGGCCAGAGCCAGACGCAGCAGCTCCCAGCCGGGAGCCTGCACGGGATGGCCCAGCAGGGACTCCAGTTGCTGGCGTCCTTCGCCTGGCAATCCCTGCCACCAGCCAATGGCCGTGGCGTTGTCATGGGTGCCGGTGTAGGCCACCCAGGAGCCAGCCCCGTAGTTGTGGGGCAGATACGGGTTCGCTGGATCGCCATCAAAGGCGAACTGCAGCACCTTCATGCCGGGCAGTTTCAGCTGATCGCGCAACGCTTCCACATCCGGCGTGATCACCCCGAGGTCTTCAGCCACCAGGGGCAACCGGCCGCCGCAGCGGCGGCGCAACCGTTCAAGAATCGCTCGCCCCGGCGAGGGGAGCCAGCGACCATTCATGGCGGTGTCGTCATCACCCGGAACGCTCCAGTAACCAGCCAGAGCGCGGAAATGATCGATCCGCAGCAAATCAAACAGCTCGAGTTGCCGTTCCAGCCGCTTGAGCCACCAGCGATAGCCATTGAGGCGATGGCGGCTCCAGTTGTACACAGGGGTTGACCACAGCTGGCCCGTGGCGGAGAAGTAATCGGGGGGCACACCGCTCTGCTGCTCCAGGCTGCCGTCACGCCGGAGACTGAACAGGCCGGGCCGACTCCACACATCAGCGCTGTCATGGGCGCCATAGAAGGGCAGATCCCCCAGCAGCTTCACCCCCTGATCATTGGCATGGCGGCGCAGGCCACTCCACTGCTGCTGCAACCACCACTGGCGCTGGGCCTCCTGGCGCAACGCCGAGGCGTGCTCACGGTCAAACGCGCGCAGGGCCGCCCCCTGCCGCTGGGCCAATGGTCGGGGCCACTGCCACCAGGGCACCTGCTCAAAGCGCTGGCGCAGCACCATGAAGCGGCAGTGGTCATGCAGCCACAGCCGCTGCTCACGGCACCAGCGCTGGTAAGTGCGGTAGCTGGCGGGTGTCCAGTCGGGCAGCGGATCGCTGGGATCAAACAGCTGGGGATTGAGGGCAAACCCACTGGGGGAGCTGTAGGGAGAGCCAGTGCCATCGGTGGGCGCCAGCGGCAACACCTGCCACACCCCCACCCGATGGCGGGCGAGCAGTTCCACCCAGCGGCGGGCGGCGCCACCGAAACAGCCATCCGGGAGCGCCGTGACATGCAGCAGCACCCCCACCTGGCGCTGACCGCCCAGCAGCTCACGCAACGTGGTCATGGCTGGGGCAGGCGATAGCGACTCACGATCTTCTGAGCGAAGGGCGGCAGATGGCTGGCCACCTTCTCCGGGTGATAGCGCCGCAACCAGGTGGCGTTGCGGGTGAAGTGGGAATCGATCGAAAAGCGGGCGTACTCCAAGCCCTTCGGGCCCACCCGCTGCACCACCAGGCCCACCAGTTCCGCCAACCAGCGGGGCAGCCGCAGCGCCTTGTCGTACGCATCGATGCCCTGTTGCACCGCCTGGGCCCGCTGGCCGGAGCTCATCACCGGCTGCACCTTCAGCTCAGGCTCAAGCAGATCCAACAGGCACTGGCCCCGGTCGTTGCGCACCACCAGCCACTGCCACTGGAATGGGGCCCCCATGTAGCCCACCACCAGGTCGGCGGAGGCGTTCACGTAGTCGAAACAGCTGAGGCAACTGGGGGCAAACACATCCTTAAGCCGTGGCGTGTCGAGCCCAAAGAACGGCACCGTCTCGGTGCTGCCATCGCTATGGCGGAAGTGGATGCGGAAGTCCTGCATGAACTCGTAGTGCACCACCGTGTCCGGAGAGCGGCTGGTGCTCTCGAGAAAGGTTTGCAGACCCTCACGGCTCACGTTGTCCACGCAGGGCATGCCCAACACGTAAAGCTCCTCGAGCCCGAGGCTGTCCTGCACCGCCCGCAACGCCTGGGTCTGGCAGCCAACGCCAATGGCCAGCAGCCGCTTGATCCCACTGCCGGGCAGCTGCTCCAGCACCGAGAGGTTGTTCGAAAGGGTGGGCTTGTTCACCCGCGCCGCCAGCACCTCCTCAGGCGTTCGGGCCAGCACGGGCACAGGCGTGAAGCGATCGTCGGGGCTTTGCTGCACGCACAGCACCGCATCCACCAGCCCCTGTTCCAGCGCGCGCACCCCCAGGGTGCTCACGATCCCGGTCCATTGCGCCCCCTCAACAGCGGGGTCCAGCTGGGCGCAGAACATGCGCTGGAACACCCCGAAGTAGAGCTCGTCCTCGTTGTCCAGATCACGGCTGCGCCCATGGGCCTTGCGTTCCAGCGCGTCGAACTGCTGGTGGATGAACGCGCAGGCCTGACGCACGTAGGCCACCCAGCGGGAGTCACACAGCCCGCAGTCGCTGCAGAGGTCCTTCGCCGGCCGCAGCGTTCCCCTCGCCATCGGGCGGGCCCGCTCATGGGGGGCAACGGTCACAGCACAGGGGTCGGCAGGCCCCAAACTATCGGGCATCCCGCTGCAGCAACCCATGGGGGCCTGGGCCGTCATTCGTCGCCGCACCCGCATTGTCTGGCGTTTGGGCCTGGCCTTCACCGGTGTGCTCGGGGGCCTGTGGCTCGGTGATCAGCTGGTGCCGCGCCGCACGTTGTCGCTCGATGAATCAGCACCAGCGGTCAGTCGCTTGGCGGAAACCCCTGGCAGCCCCCAAACCGTGCTGCTGCTGGGCCTGGATCAACCGCGCATCAGCCAACCGGCCAAGGGGCAACTGCAGCTGATGCTGCTGGCTCGGGTGCATCCCCAGGGGGGCATCGAACTGCTGCAGATCCCAGCGGAGCTGAAGGTGATGCTGCCGGGTCGCCAGCTCAAAAGCCTGCAGCAGCTCTATGGCATTGGTGGAGTGGCCCTCACCAGCGATGTGGTGGCACGCCTGTTGGGGGGATCGGGCGATCCCCAGCGGCCCGACCGCTACCTGCTGATGCCGCTCGATGGCCTGCGCCA
This sequence comes from Synechococcus sp., assembly GCA_035285765.1. GTDB lineage: Bacteria > Cyanobacteriota > Cyanobacteriia > PCC-6307 > Cyanobiaceae > RCC307. The sequence goes on from JAYKIT010000082.1 coordinate 12,543, forward strand.
AAGCATCGATGGTCTGGGGGGCATACCGCTGCTGCTGCGCGAAGCGATCCGCTACACCGACACCAGCGCCGGCTTGCAGATTGATCTGCAACCTGGGCAGCAATGGCTCAATGGCGAGCAGACCAGCCAGCTGCTGCGCTATCGGGGCAAGGGCACGGAGGCGGAGCGGCGCCAGCGGCAGGAGCTGCTGCTGGCGCCCTTGGCCCAGCGCTTGGCCGATCCCAGCGTGGTGCCGAGCCTGCCGCCACTGCTGCTGAAACTGGGCCAGAGCATGGACACCAACCTCTCGCAGGGCGAATTGCTCAGCCTGCTGGCGGCAGCCCTGCAGCAGCCTGAGCTGATGCAGCTCAGCCGCCTGCCGCTGCAGCAGGACGGCCCCCATGCCCGGCTCGACAGCAGCACGGCCGCGCTGGTGTTGCAGGACTGGCAGCAGGCCAATCGCCCCAGCCGCAGCGACAGCCTCGTGAGCGTGAGTGGCAGCGATGCCGCCAGCACCGGCGCGGCCCTGGCGCGCTTGCTCGGGGCCGGACAACCGGCCCAGGAGGCACTGCAGCCGCTGGAGAGCCCGATTCCCACCACCTTGATCCGCTACAGCGGCAACCGTGAGGAGGCCCTGGCGGTGCGCCGTGCCCTCGGCCTGGGGGAACTGGAAGTGGGCCCCACCAGCCCCGGGGCCGCGGTGCAGGTGCTGGTCGGCAACGACTGGAGCTAAGCCGCCCCTTGGGAGGGATCCAGGCTGTGGAAACGCCGCAGCAGCAGAGCTTGAAAACCGGCCAGATCCAGCGGCTCAGCGGGATCCCAGCAACCCAACCAGGGCAGCGCATCGCGGCGACGCTGGGTTGCCTCCCAGCCACCACCCACCTGCAACAAGCCCAGCAGCGGCACCCCGCGGCGCTGCAGCAGGGCTTCGTGCAGGGCCGCCTCAGCGGCGATGCGCTCGCTGCAGGGCAGGGCCAACACCACCGGCAGCCGCCAAGCCGCCCACAGCTCGCACCAATCCACCAGCTCCTCGTCATCGGCCAGCAGCAGGATCCGCTCACCAGCGGGCTGCAACTGGGGCTCACGCACACCCCCGCTGAGCCAGCGCTGAGCACCAGGTTGCAGCTGCTCTAGGGCATTGGCGAGAGTCGGCATCACCCCGCTGGCCCGCGGAGCGCAGAACAGAAGGCGGTGGATCGCGGTCAAGGCAGCAGGCTCGCTTCTACCATCGAAGTCTGAGAGCCCTGCCGATCTGCCGTGACCAGTTTCGTGGCCGCCGAACGCACTGTGAGGACCGGCCACCCTGCAGATGGGTCACGGCTTCGCTTGTTCAGCGGCAGCTCGAACCCCGCCCTGGCCCGTGAAATTGCTGGCTATCTGGGCATCCCCGATGGGCCGCGGGTGAGTAAACGCTTTGCCGATGGCGAGCTTTACATCCAGATCCAGGAATCGATCCGCGGCTGCGATGTGTTTCTGGTGCAGCCCACCTGCGCTCCGGTGAACGATCACCTGATGGAGCTGCTGATCATGGTGGATGCCTGTCGCCGGGCCTCCGCACGCCAGATCACTGCTGTGGTGCCGTATTACGGCTACGCCCGTGCCGACCGCAAAACCGCCGGACGCGAATCAATCACCGCCAAGCTCGTGGCCAATCTGCTGGTGCAGTCGGGGGTGAGCCGCGTGCTGGCGATGGATCTGCACTCCGCCCAGATTCAGGGTTACTTCGATATCCCCTGCGATCACATCTACGGCTCGCCGGTGCTGGTGGATTACCTGGGCACCCGCGACCTCGGTGAAGTGGTGGTGGTGTCGCCGGATGTGGGCGGCGTGGCACGGGCACGGGCCTTCGCCAAGCGCATGGATGATGCACCTCTGGCCATTATCGACAAACGACGATCCGCCCACAACGAATCTGAAAGCCTCACCGTGATCGGTGATGTGGCGGGTAAAACCGCGATCGTGGTCGACGACATGATCGACACCGGTGGCACCATCGCCAAAGGCGCGAAACTGCTGCGCCAGAAAGGGGCCAAGCGGGTGATCGCCTGCGCCACCCATGCGGTGTTCTCCCCGCCGGCTGTTGAGCGCCTGTCTGAAACGGGGCTGTTTGAAGAGGTGGTGGTCACCAACAGCATCCCGGTGCCTTCGGAATCGCGCTTCCCCCAACTGCAGGTGCTCTCGGTGGCCAACATGCTCGGTGAAGCGATCTGGCGCATCCATGAGGAAAGCTCCGTGAGCTCAATGTTCCGCTGAAGCACCTGTTGATGGGCAGCTCCCTGCGGCTCCTGAGCCTGCTGGCCTCGTTGTTGCTGCCCCTGCAAAGCGGCGCAGCCCTGGCCCAGTTCCGGCGCGTTGGGGTGTGGCTCACCAACAGCCCCAGCAAGCTCTACTACTCACAGCAGCGGCTGGAGCAGGCCGTTGCGGAGCTTGATCAAGCTGGCTTCAACACCCTCTATCCCAACGTGTGGAGCCGCGGGGCCACCTTCCATCGCTCCCGATGGGCTCCGATGGAACCCCAGCTGGCGGCGACATCGCCGGATCTCGATCCGATCTGCAAACTCAGCGCCAGCGCCCATCAGCGCGGCATGCAGGTGATCCCCTGGTTCGAATACGGGCTGATGGAGCCCGCTGATGCCGAAGTGGTGCAGCAGAACCCTGATTGGGTGCTCAAACGGCGCGATGGCAGTTTTCTCTACGCCATGCATGGCGCTGATCTGAAGCGCTCACCGCTGAAGGATCTGCGGGTGTGGCTCAATCCAGCCCATCCCGGCGTGCAGGCCCGATTCATTGGCCTGATCAGCGAAATCGTGGGCCGCTGCGCGCTCGATGGCATCCAGCTCGATGACCATTTCGCCTGGCCGGTGGACCTCGGCTACGACGACTACACCAGCCAGCTCTACCGCTATGAAACCGGGCTGGAACCTCCGGCGGATCACACCAACCGCTTCTGGATGCAATGGCGCCGCCGCAAGCTCACCAACCTGTTGGTGGAACTGCGGCTGGCGCTACGCAAGGTGCAGGGCAGTGAGCGGATCAGCCTCTCGCCGGGCCCCTTCCGTTTTGCCTACAACAACTGGCTGCAGGACTGGGAGATCTGGGCCGTGCGCGGGCTGATCGATGAACTGGTGGTGCAGAACTACGCCTACTCACTGAAGGGCTTCGCCAATGACCTCAACCAGAGCGCGATCGAGCGGGCCAGAACCTGGAGCATCCCAGTGAGCATCGGCATCCTGGCCGGATTTGGAGGGCGCACCACCGGCGCCAGCGTGCTCACGGAGAAAACGCGGCTGGCGGCCGAACGCGGCTTTGGTGCCAT
>JAYKIT010000083.1:0-3888 GCA_035285765.1 Synechococcus sp.
GATCGCCTGGCTGATCAAGCCCAGGGCCGGGCCGCTCATGCAGCCCTCCAGGTGCGCGCCACCAGCTCGGGTTGATCGAGGTGGGGCAGATGGCCGCAGCCCTCCACCAGCTGCAGGCGATCCCCCAGCAGGGCTTCTGCGGCCCGTTTCTGGGGTGCCCGCAGGATGCGGTCCTGCGCACCCCAGAGCACCTCAATCGGGAGCTGGGGCAGGGGGTCGCCCACCCCGGCAAAGCCGCCGCTGCGGGCAAAGCGGGCCAGGGCATCGGCCCAGCCCGGTGTGCTCAGGTGCAGGCTGGCGATCTCCTCCTCCGCTGGGCCCACCGAAGCCTCAGGGTCAGCGAAGGCCTGGCGGCAGAGCCCTCGCCGCACCGCGGGTAGGCCAAGAAAGGCGGCCCCAAGCCGATCCAGCAGCGGCGGCAGCGGCATGGGGTTGCCGGTGAGGCCAGCGGGGGCCAGCAGCAGCAGCCGGGCAATGCGGCCTGGTTGCTCCTGTGCGAGTTCACGGGCCAGCACCACCGCCACCGAGCCCCCCATGGAGGCGCCGATCACACCGATGGGTCCTGCTGGCATCTGGGCCACCAGGGCCTTGAGGTGCTGCAGCACCAGCTCGGGGCCGTAGGCCAGGCCTTCGGGCCTGGGGCCGAAGCCGAAGCCACAGAGATCGGGAATCCAGAGTTCGTGGCCTGCGGCCAGCAGTGGTGCCAGCCGCCGAAATTCCAGCAGCGAGCTATCAAAGCCGTGCAGCAGCAGCAGTGGCGGGCCCTGGCCGAGCACGGCCACCGGCCAGCTCAGCTGCGGATCCAGGCCACCGATGGGCAACTGCAGCCAGCGCACCGCCTGGGCCAAGGCCCTGCCCTGGGGATCAATCAACTGCTCGCCAGCAGCCTTCAGCGCGTTGGACATCCCTGGGTGCAGCTCACCAGTGCGGCGAGCAGATCATCGCTCGACACCGCAAACGGCAGATGGTGCAGATCCGATCCCTCACGGCAGGCAAAGCGGCACACCGATTTGAGTTCCTCCAGGCTGGCCTGGCCCAGGCCCAGATCCTCCAGGCTCACCGGCAACTGCAACTGGCGGAAGAAGGGGGTGAGCTGCCGGCGTGCCTGCCCCGCCAGTTGGTTGCCCCCCAACTGCTCTTCCAGGCGCAGTTGCACCAGCACGCCAAAGCCCACCTTTTCGCCATGCAGGGAGCCATGGCAGGCCTGCAACTGGGTGAGCCCGTTGTGCACCGCATGGGCGGCCACCGTGCGGCAGCGGGCCCCACCGATGCCACCGATCAAGCCTGCGGTGAGTCCGCAGGCTTCCGCCACCCGTTGCCAGGCCTCACTGCCCGGTTGTTCGATGGCTTCAAGGCCTTCCAGCAGCAATTGATCGCGCAGCACCCGTGCCTGTTGCACCGCCTGCTGCACCAAGCCATCACTGCTGGTGCCGCTGCTCACCGAGGCCTCGTACCACTTGGCCATGGCATCGGCGATGCCGCTGGCCAGGGTGCGGGTTGGGGCCTGCTGCACCAGGCCGTGATCAAACACCAACAGATCGGGGCAGCGGGCCAGGGCCACATCCCCTGCAAAGGCCCCATTGGCTGAATAGATGTTGGAGAGGGCTGTCCAGCCGGCACAGGTGGCGGCGCTGGTGGGCACGGTGATGCACGGCAGCCCCAGGCGGAAGGCCAGCAGCTTGCCGGCATCGAGCACCTTGCCGCCACCGGCGGCAATCACCGCATCACAGCCGGCGGCCGTGAGTTCAGCGGCGAGCCGTTGCAGATCCTGTTCACAGCAATCGAACTGCAGCTCGCCGGCCTGGTGCTGCAGGCCAGTGGTTTGCAGATCAGCGGCCAGACCTTGGCGCAGCGGGGCCGTGGCGGCACTGCGGCCCAGCAGCAGGGGGCGCCTGCAGAGACTGGCGATGGTGGCTTGCGCCTCACGCCAGGCACCGCTGCCGCGCAGCACGGTGGCAGGGGCGATGGCGTGGCTCTGGAGGGAGTTCGACATTCCACTCAACATACGAAGCAGGCCGCACGTCCTTGCGGGATGTGCGGCCTGGGGAGGAATCAACGCTGGGCTTGAGCCGTTGGCGCTTAGACGCCGCTGCTCACCAGCTGGGGCTCGCTGCTGGGCAGGCCGGGACGGATCACCACCTGCTTGTCGTCGTTGACATCCACCAGAGCGGCTTCGCCTTCTTTGAGGCGGCCGGCGAGGAATTCTTCGGCCAGGGAATCTTCCAGCAGCCGCATCACGGCACGGCGCAGTGGGCGGGCGCCATAGCTGGGGTTGTAGCCCTCTTCCACCAGGCGTTCCTTGAAGGCTTCGGTTACGGAGAGGTGAATGCCCTTCTCCTTCATCCGCGTGAACACCTCCTTGAGCATGATGTCGGCGATCAGCTTCACCTCATCGCGGTTGAGCTGGCGGAACACGATGATTTCATCGAGACGGTTGAGGAATTCAGGCCGGAAGTACTGCTTGAGTTCCTCATTCACCAGAGAGCGAATGCGGTTGTACTGATTCTCCTCGGCATCACCGCCGCTGAATTCAAATCCAAGGCCACCGCCACCTTTTTCGATCACTTTCGAACCGATGTTCGAAGTCATGATGATCAAGGTGTTTTTGAAGTCCACGGTGCGGCCCTTGGAATCGGTCAAACGGCCGTCTTCCAGCAGCTGCAGCAGCAGATTGAACACATCAGGGTGGGCTTTTTCGATTTCATCGAACAGCACCACGGTGTAGGGGCGCCGGCGCACGGCTTCGGTGAGCTGACCACCCTCGTTGAAGCCCACATAACCCGGAGGTGAGCCGATCAGCTTGCTGACCGTGTGGCGCTCCATGAATTCGCTCATGTCGAGGCGGATCATGGCTTCTTCACTACCGAAGAAGTAGGAGGCCAGGGCCTTGGTGAGCTCGGTCTTACCAACACCGGTGGGGCCGGAGAAGATGAAGCTGGCGATCGGCCGGTTGGGGTTCTTGAGACCAACGCGGGCACGGCGGATCGCCTTCGACACGGCTTTCACCGCTTCGTCTTGACCGATCAGGCGCTGGTGGAGGGTTTCCTCCATGTTCAGCAGTTTGGCCGATTCGGTTTCGGTGAGCTTCTGCACCGGCACGCCGGTCCAGGAGGCCACGATCTGGGCGATGTCTTCCTCGCTCACCAGGGGCAGGCTGTCATCCGCCGCAGCGCTGCTGGTGGCTGCCGGAGCTTCGCCAGCTTCAGCCGTACTGCCTTCGTTGGCCCCTTCCTCCCGACGGGTTTGAGTGATCGAGCGGATCTGCTCGCGCAGCTCCACTTCCTTATCGCGCAGTTCACCTGCTTTGGTGTAATCCTGCTCGCGAACAGCGTTTTCCTTCTCCTTCTGCACCTCCCGCAGCTGCTTATCGAGCTCCTTGGCGGCCGGGGGCAGTTTGGAGTTGAGCAGGCGCACCCGGCTGCCGGCCTCATCGATCAGGTCGATCGCCTTGTCGGGCAGGAAGCGATCGGAGATGTAGCGATCCCCCAGGGTGGCGGCGGCCACAAGGGCCTCGTCGGCAATTTTGAGGCGGTGGTGCGCTTCATAACGCTCACGCAATCCGCGCAGGATCTCGATGGTGTCCTCCACGGAGGGTTCACCCACATTCACCGGCTGGAAGCGGCGCTCAAGGGCGGCATCGCGCTCGATGTGCTTGCGGTACTCATCAAGGGTGGTGGCACCAATGCACTGGAGTTCACCGCGGGCCAGGGCCGGCTTGAGGATGTTGGCGGCATCGATGGCCCCTTCAGCAGCGCCAGCGCCGATCAGCGTGTGCACCTCATCGATCACCAGGATCACGTTGGCGGCGCCACGGATCTCATCCATGATCTTTTTCAGGCGCTCCTCGAATTCACCGCGGTATTTGGTGCCAGCCACCAGCAGGCCGAT
>JAYKIT010000084.1:0-2602 GCA_035285765.1 Synechococcus sp.
CGCGATCCAGCAGCGCCCGATCCACATACTCATGCCAGCGCTGCCAGTAATCGTCCTGTTCCGGGCAGAGCAGCACCACCGGAACCGGTGGATTTTTGGAGGTTTGAATCAGGGTGAGCCCCTCGAATAATTCATCGAGGGTGCCGAAACCGCCGGGCATCACCACCACGGCATCGGTTTCGCGCAGGAAAAAGAGCTTGCGGGTGTGGAAGTAGCGGAAATTGAGCAGCTTGGCGTCCCCCTCGATGTAAGGGTTGGCCGATTGCTCAAAGGGCAATTGCACATTGAGGCCAAAGGATTGGCCGGGGCCGGCGCCGCGGTTGGCGGCTTCCATCACGCCGGGGCCTGCGCCGGTCATCACCTCAAAGCCGCAGCGCACGGCCTCGGCAGCCATCTCCTCCGTGAGGGGATACACCGGATCCTCCTCTGGGGTGAGCGCTGAACCGAACACCGCCACCTTGCGGGTTTGGCGGTGGGGGTGGAATACCTCGAACGCCTCAGCGATGTCGCCCAGGGTGCCGGCGATCATTTCCCAGTCAGCCGCATCGGCATCCGAGCGGCTGATGGCATGCAGGTGCTGCAGCACCTCGGCAGCAAATGTGCCGTGGGCGTGGTCATCAAGCTCCTGGGCCAGGGCCGCGAGCTTCTGACGAATCGTTTCGGGAACCGATCCAGACACTCAGAGGTACTTGGAGATGGTGCCTGCGAGGGTGGTTTTGGGCACTGCACCCACAACGGTGTCCACCTTCTGGCCGCCCTTGAACACCATCAGGGTGGGGATGCTGCGGATGCCGTATTGGCTGGCCACGTTGGGGTTTTCATCGGTGTTCAGCTTGACCACCTTGATGCGGCCTTCGAACTCCTTGGCGATCTCATCAACGATCGGAGCCACCATGCGGCAGGGGCCGCACCAGGGGGCCCAGAAATCCACCAGCACAGGAACATCGCTTTGAAGCACGTCCTGATCGAAGGAGGCGTCAGTAACGGCAGCAGCGCTCGACATCAGCGTTGAATGAGTGAGGCGAAATCTAGCAATGGCGGGCCTGCTCGGCCCGTTGCACTGCTGATGTGTAAGACAAAAGCCCGGACGCGCCGGGCGGGGTGGTGTGAGGAGTGTGAGGCCGAAGCCACACAGTCGCAGGCTAGCGCCCGCGACCCCTCAGACCCGGCATGAGACGGGATTGTTGCGGGCCTGAGCCCGGCTTATTTGCCCATGCCCAGCTGTTGAGCCTTCTGGTACACCTTGCCCTCGGTGAGCAGTGAGGGGGCCACCACCACTTCCACCTGCTGCATCTCCTTGAGATTGCGGGCGCCCAGGGTGCCCATCGAGGTGCGAATGCAGCCCAGCAGGTTCTGGGTGCCGTCATCAAGGCCGGCGGGGCCGCGCAGGATCTTTTCGAGGCTGCCGGTGGTGCCCACCTTGATGCGGGTGCCGCGGGGCAGCACGGGGCTGGGGGTGGCCATGCCCCAGTGGAAGCCGCGACCCGGGGCCTCAGCTGCGCGGGCGATCGGTGAGCCGATCATCACCGCATCGGCGCCGCAGGCCAGGCACTTGCAGATGTCACCGCCGGTGACGATGCCGCCGTCGGCCACGATCGGCACGTAACGGCCGCTCTCCTTCATGTAGTCGTCGCGGGCCGCGGCGCAGTCGGCCACGGAGGTGGCCTGCGGGATGCCAATGCCCAGCACGCCGCGGGAGGTGCAGGCGGCGCCGGGGCCGATGCCCACCATCACACCAGCGGCACCAGCCCGCATCAGCTGCATGGCCACGTCGTAGGTGACGCAGTTGCCGATCACCACCGGCACGCCCATGTCGCGGCACAGGGCGGCCAGGTCGAGGCTTTCCTGGCCTTCAGGACCGATGTGCTCGGTGCTGACCACCGTGGCCTGCACGAAGAACAGATCAGCGCCGGCTTCTGCAATGGCTTTGCCGAAGCGCAGGGCTGCCACCGGGGTGGCGCTCACCGCAGCGATACCACCCTGGGCCTTGATGTCAGCAATGCGCTTGCGGATCAGGTCTTCGCGCACCGGCTGGCTGTAGAGCTCCTGCATCAGCGGCACGAACTCCTCCTTGCCCACCGCAGCAATGCGGTCGAGCACGGGGTTGGGGTCGTCGTAGCGGCACTGCACTCCCTCGAGGTTCAGCACGCCCATGGCGCCCTGGCGGGCGAGCTCCACGCACATGCCCACATCCACCACACCATCCATGGCACTGGCGATGATCGGGATCTCGCGGTTGATTCCACCGATCGTCCAGCTGCTGTCGGTCACAGCTGGATCAACAGTGCGCCCCCCAGGCACCAAAGCAATCTCATCGATGCCGTAGGCCCGCCGAACGGTGCGGGAGCGCCCCAGCTGAATGTCCACCGACAACTCTTCGCGTACAGAAGAAGAAAACTAACAATCAGCCTTCCCCCTCCCCCGGCGGCGGGCCTCAGCCCTTACCCACGAAGGCGCTCCAGGCGCTGCTCACCTGGCTGATCACCTGCTGGCGGCGATCGCTGCGCAGCAGGCGCTGGCTGCCAAACATCAGCAGCCACACCAGACCCACCAGCTCCAGCAGGCGCGGCAGCATCGGAATACCGCCCAGGGTGTCGAGCAC
>JAYKIT010000085.1:0-9301 GCA_035285765.1 Synechococcus sp.
GCTTGGGCAGCCCCAGGCCGCTCAGGCCAACGACGCAATCAACTGGCTGCAGAGCTGGGGCAGCAGCACTTCATCCAGCGCCCGGTCCACCCCTTCAGTGAAGGCCACCAGCAGCATCGGCGGGCAATTCGGAACCTCTAAATAGGCGGCATCATGGCGCGCCTGACTCATCCAACCGGCCTTGCTCCAGAGCCGACTGCCCTCCGGCAGCCCCGCCCCGAGGAAGCCATCCACCTGATTCTCCGGATCCGCCTGGCGCTCAGCCGCATCAAGGCTGCGGCTGAGCAGATCGCGCAGCCGCGCACAGGCCAACGGAGAGACCCAGGCTCCGGTGATCACCGCATGCAACAAGCGCGCCGTGAAATCGGTGCACATGCGATTGCGGTTCTCCAGGTTGGGGCCATAGGACTGGCGCTCCCGGCCGTAGGGGCCATCCGACCAGGTTTTCTGGCAGGCATTGCCATCGCCCCATTCAGGCCAACCCAAGGCCTCAAACCATTGATTCACCAGCTGCCGCTGGCGGCTCCAACTGCGGAAGGGATCAGGCGGCAGCTCGGGGCCGCTGGTGGTGCCGGTGAGCAGATCGAGCACCAGCCCCGTGGCGTCGTTGCCCGAGTGCACCAGCATGTCTTGCATGGCCCGGCGCAACTCCGGCAAATCGGGCAGCAGATCACGGGCCTTCCAGGCCTCCACCGCCGCGGCGTAGACCAGCTTCACCACGCTGGCGGGATAACGCTGCAGCCCACCTTGATGGGCAGCCCCACGCATCGGCAGCGCCCAAACATCCTGGATGGAGAGAGAAGCCGCCAAATCCAGTGGCGGGCTGTCGTACACCAACCAGGTGATGCTGAGCTGCTCACGCAGGCCAGGACGACCCACCTCCAGCTGCTGCAGCACAGCCTCCAGACGGCTTCCCAGCTCCGGGTCGTGGCTGTAGAACGCCATCAGGCTGAGACAAGGCGTGGCGAGACTAGACAACCTGCCCCTGGGAACCGCAGTGGCGCCCGAACTGTTACGGGCGGGCAGCCACTGGCGGCTGAGCCGCCCCCTCAACCTGTTCAGCAACCCCCACGGTGACGGCCTCGCCACCCAGGCCTGGGCGGGGCGTGAGTTGCACGTGTTGGATGAGGCCCCCTGCCGCCAACGCTTGCAGGTGCAACTGGCGGAGGATGGCTATCGCGGCTGGATCGACCCTCAGCAGCTGCTGGGGGGAGCCAGCAGCTGCACCCGGCGGCGGCCCCTGCTGCTGGCTGAAGCCAGCATCCGCGAGCGGATTCCTGCCGTGATCGCCTTCGTTCAGGCCGCGATGCAGCAGGCCAATACCTATCTCTGGGGCGGCAGCCTTGGACCGAACTACGACTGCTCCGGGCTGATGCAGCGCGCCTTTGCCGCCAGTGGCATCTGGATTCCCCGCGATGCCTATCAGCAGGAGCGGTTCTGCCAACCGGTGGCGGTCTCGCCCAGCGCGTTTCAGCTGCTGCAGCCGGGCGATCTGATTTTCTTTGGCAGTGCCCAGCGCTGCACCCACGTGGGGTTGCACCTTGGGGCGGGCCGCTATCTGCACAGCTCTGGCAGCGCCCATGGCCGAGGCGGTATCGGCATCGATGGCCTCAGCCCCCGCGACAGCCACCCCGTGGCCAGCCATTACCGCCAGGAGCTGCGTGGTGCTGGCAGAGTGCAGCGCTGCCACGATGGCAGCCACCTTCCCTGAGCGCGAGACGGCCGTGACCCTTTCTGTGGTGATTCCTCTCTACAACGAGGAAGAGAGCCTCACCATGCTGGTGGCCCAACTGCTGGGAAGCCTGCGGCCACTGGGGGAACCGTTTGAACTGGTGCTGGTGGATGACGGCTCCAGTGATCGCACCCCCGCACTGCTGGAGGAGCTGAGCCGCACCACCCCTGAATTGGTGGCCGTGCTGCTGCGCCGCAATTACGGCCAAACCGCCGCCATGGCCGCCGGATTTGATGCCAGCTGCGGCGATGAGATCGTGACCCTCGATGGTGATCTGCAGAACGACCCGGCCGATATCCCGATGCTGGTGGAGAAGCTGCGCCAGGGCTTTGATCTGGTGAGCGGCTGGCGTCACCAGCGCCAGGACGCCGCCATCAGCCGGCTGCTGCCCTCGCTGCTGGCCAACAAACTGATTGCCCGGGTGACCGGGGTACGCCTGCACGATTACGGCTGCTCCCTCAAGGCCTACCGCCGCGAACTGGTGGCCGACATGAACCTCTACGGCGAACTGCACCGCTTCCTGCCGGCACTGGCCTACATCGAAGGGGCTCGGATCACCGAGGTGAAGGTGAACCACAAGGTCCGCCAGTTCGGCCAGAGCAAGTACGGCATTGACCGCACCTTCCGGGTGCTGATGGACCTGCTCACGGTGTGGTTCATGAAGCGCTTCCTCACCCGCCCCATGCATGTGTTCGGCTTCTGGGGCCTGCTCGCCGTGGTGGCCGGTGGCCTGATGGGCAGTGTGCTGGTGGTGCAAAAACTGCTCGGCGCCGACATCGGCTCCCGCCCGCTGCTCACCCTCTGCGTGCTGCTGCTGCTCACCGGCGTGCAGCTCTTCTGCTTCGGGCTGCTGGCGGAGGTGATGATGCGCACGTATCACGAAAGCCAGGATCGGCCGATCTACCGCATCCGTGCCACGTTGCGGGGCAAAGAAGCGTTGCCCGTGGCCGCCCGATAACCACCAAGCGGTTCCCCCCGGAAGGCTTCCAAGCCCAGGGATGCGCTGAGCGCCACCGCAGCGGCGGGATCGCGCAACCCCATACGCAAGAGCGGCAGGCAACGGCGATCGCCCCAGGCGGTGGCGGTTCGCATCGCCAACAGGCGCGCCGCCCGATCGCCTTGGCTGAGGGCCTTGAGCTGCAGCAGCAGCTCACGCGCCTGCAGCGTTGAACTGGGCAACGGCAGCAGCTCGGGCTCCACAGGCGTTTCAACGCGGCGCTGCTGCAACTGCTGGCGGCGGTCGCGATTCAGTGCGGCGATGGAAGCCCCATCCAGCAGGCCCTGGGGCACCGCTGGCGCGGCAGGACGAAACACGAAGCGCCGAAACAGCAGCAACGAGATCAACAGGGTCAGGAAGGCGGCGAGCGGAGCACCCATGGCGATTGGGATTGAACTTTTATGTCGCCCCCGCCGCTTGAGCGGGGCACGGCATCCCAGATCCTTACAGTCCGAGGGCTGGAGCACTAGCTCCTGATGTCCTGAAGGGTGTTTTCAACCAATGACGGGTGAATTTGCCGCTGCCTGGATGCCATCGGTGTTCGTTCCCCTCGTAGGGATCGGTCTCCCCGCCGTGGCCATGGCCCTCCTGTTCAACGTGATCGAGGCTCGCGACTGACCATGACTGTGACCCCCGTCTCCGACGCCACCGTCGGCAACCTGGCCACCCCGGTCAACAGCAGCTGGTTCAGCAAGGCGTTCCTGAACGGTCTCCCCGCCTACCGCCCCGCCCTCTCTCCGAACCGCCGCGGTTTGGAAGTGGGCATGGCCCATGGCTTCTTCCTGTTCGGCCCCTTCACCATCTGCGGCCCCCTGCGCAACACCGATTACGCCACCACCGCCGGCCTGCTGGCCAGCATCGGCCTGGTGTCAATCCTCACGGTGTGCCTCTCGATCTATGGCACCGCCGGCCGCGGCCCCAATGTGCAGCCCGCCGACGCCACCATCGACAATCCCCCAGCCGACCTGTTCACCAAGGCAGGTTGGGCTGAATTCGCCAGTGGTTTCTGGCTGGGCGGTTGCGGTGGTGCCGCCTTCGCCTGGTTCCTCTGCGGCACCGCCCTGGTGTCTCCGCTGGTGCAGATCGCAGGTGGCGTTTGGAGCGTGGGCTGAGTTTCAGCCACTCCGATCCACAACCAATCCCTCAAGCTCTCGCCACGGCGGGGGCTTTTTTGCTGCAAAGGCGGCGGAACCTGACAGGATCCGCTGAACACCGCAGCGGCCCGGCCGCCCCATGTCGGTTTCCGACCCGTTTCTGAAGCGCCCCCTGCTCACGCTGGTGATCAGCCTGCTGATCCTGCTGGCGGGGTTGCTGAGCCTCTCCGGCCTGGAGGTGGAGAACCTGCCGGCAATCGCGCCGATACGGGTGAGCGTGAGCGCCAGCTACCCCGGTGCCAGTGCCGAGGTGGTGGAGCAGGGGGTGACCGACCTGCTGGAACGGCAGTTCAACAGCCTGGAGCGCCTGGAGAGCCTCAGCTCCAGCAGCACGGCCAACGGCGCCAGCGTGAGCTTGAGCTTCAGCGGCGGCAGCGGCGAGCTCAATCAGATCAATGTGCAGAACGAAGCGGCCCTGGTGAGCCGTCAGCTGCCGCAACCGGTGAGCCGCCAGGGCCTGCGGGTACGACGCAGCGGCAACGACCTGCTGATGGTGCTGAGCTTCAGCGATAACAGCCGCCAGTACGACACCTCCTTCATCAGCGGCTGGCTGGAGCGCCAGGTGAGCGAGCCGCTGCAACGGCTCAATGGTGTGGGGCAGGTCACCCTCTTTGGCAGTAGCGAACTGGCCTATCGCCTCTGGCTGGATCCCAACAAGCTCAACCGCTTTGGGCTCACCATCACGGATGTGACCAACGCCCTGCGGCGCGAGAACGTGCTGGCCGCCCTGGGGCAGGTGGGAGATGCTCCCGCCCCAGCTGATCAGCCCTACACCCTGCCGCTGCGCATGGAGGGCCGGCTGCGCAGCAGCCAGGAGCTGGAGGCCCTGCTCGTCAAGCCGCTCGGGGGGGGCAACAGCGTGCGCCTCAGCGATCTGGGGCGGGTGAGCCTTGGGGTGGAGCGCTATGGCGCTGAAGCCCGCAATCTGCGCGGCCAGCCCACCGTTGCGGTGGGGATTTATCAGCGCGATGGCAGCAACGCCTTAAAGGTGAGTGCCGCCGTGCGCGCTGCCCTGGAGCAGGCCAGCCTCGATTTCCCACCTGGCCTGGAGGTGGAGGTGATTGTGGATGTGGCCGATGAGGTGCGCGAAAGCATCGATCAGGCCATTGGCGCCGTGCGGGATGCGGTGCTGCTGGTGTTCGCCGTGCTGCTGCTGGGCCTGGGCAACTGGCGCCTGGCCCTGATCACGGCCGTGGCCGTGCCCGTGGCCCTGGTGGGCAGCTTCTCGCTGCTCAAACTCAGTGGCGGCAGCCTCAACACCCTCAGCTTGTTCGGTCTGGTGCTGGCCACAGGGGTGGTGGTGGATGACGCCATCGTGGTGAGCGAAGACATCAGCCGCCGCGTGGATCAAGGCGCCAGCCCTCGCCAGGCCGCCCGCGACGCCATGGAGGAACTGGGCGGGGCCGTGATCGCCACCTCGCTGGTGTTGATCGTGGTGTTTTTGCCGGTGTTGGTGATTCCAGGCTCCCTGGGGCGGCTCTACCAGCCCATCGCCGTGGTGATCAGCAGCGCCATCCTCTGCTCCACCATCAGCGCCCTCACGCTCACCCCAGTGGCCTCGGCCGCTCTGCTGGGGCGCTGGAGCACCACCCAGCCGCGCTTGCTGCGGCTCAAACCGTGGCTGCAACGCACTCAAACGCTGCTCTACAACCTGGAGCGCCCCTACGAGCGAGCCCTGGAATGGTGCCTGGCGCGCCGGCGGCTGATGCTGCTGGGCCTGGCCGGCGGCCTGCTGATCACGGCCGCGGGGCTACTGGCGCTACCCACCGGGTTCATCCCCCAAGAGGATGTGGGGCAGATCCGTGGGGTGCTGCAACTGCCGGAGGGGGCCTCCCTGGCCCGCACCCAGCTCGCCATGGAACAGCTGCAGCAGGCCGTGGCCCGTGAACCGCTGATCCGCACCGGCAACTTTTACGCCGGTCGCTCCTTCGGCGACAGCGCCCCCAACAAAGGCATCTTCTTTCTGCGGCTGCAACCGCTGGCCAAGCGCGGCAGCAGCGCAGCCAACAGCACCGAAGCGGTGCTCGAACGGCTCAATCCCCAGCTGCAGAAGGCCTTGGCCGGGCAGGGACGGGTGTTCCTGAGCCAACCGCTACCGGTGCGTGGCTTCGGGTCTGAAGGGGGCATCAGCCTTGATCTGCTCGACATCAGCGGCGGGGCCATGAGCCTGCAGCAGTTCGGCGAGGAAGCCGAAGCCTTCAGCGCCAGCGCCATGGCCAGCGGCCAGTTCAAGCGGGTGAGCAGCCGCTTCAGCGCCAATGCCCCAAGCCTGCAGCTGCTGCCGGATCGAGAGCGCATGGCAGCGGTGGGGGTGAGCCTCGATGAGCTGGTGCAGGTGCTGGGGGAGAGCTTCGGCAGCAGTTACGTCAACGACACCTTCGCCGATGGCCGCGTGCGCCGCATCGTGGTGCAACTCGATGCGGCGGGCCGCAGCAGCCCGCAGGATGTGCTGCGGCTGATGGTGCGCAACAACACCGGTGAACTGATTCCCCTCAGCACGCTGCTACGGCTGGAAGCCAGCACCGGACCCACCAGCATCAACCACAGCGAACTCAACCGGGCCATCAGCATCAAGGCACTGCCCAAGCGGGGGGTGAGCAGCGGCCGGGCGATCGCCACCCTCGAGCGGGTGCAGGCTGAACGCAACAGCCCGGCCACCGCTGTGCTGTTTACCGGACTCAGCCGTGAGGAACTGCAAGCTGGCGGGGGCACCTGGCGCCTGTTTGGGCTGGGGCTCCTGGTGGTGTACCTGGTGCTGGCCGCGCTTTACGAAAGCGCCCTCGACCCGCTGATGATCCTGATCACGGTGCCCCTGGCCCTGCTGGGGGTGGTGCTGGGGCTGGCCACACGGGGCCTGTATCTCGATGTCTACGCCCAGGTGGGAGTGCTGGTGCTGATCAGCCTGGCCGCCAAAAACGGCATCTTGATCGTGGAATTCGCCAACCAACGGCTGCGGGAGGGCGACAGCGTGCACGAGGCGATTCGCCAGGCAGCCCGCCTGAGGCTGCGGCCGATCCTGCTCACCGGCATCTCGTCGTTGGCTGGCTTCCTCCCCCTGCTGCTGGCCTCAGGAGCCGGGGCCGCCAGCCGCATCAGCATCGGCACGGTGGTGTTCTGTGGATTGCTGGTCTCCACCGCCTTAAGCCTGTTGGTGCTCCCGGTGATCTACGAGTGGCTCAAAAGCTGGGAGCGGCGCAAAAGAAAAATTGATTAAGAGAGGATCAACACGCCATCGCCCGCTGCAGCATTCAGAGGTCCGTGTGCAAGGACCTCAAGGCGCGATGAAGGCAGTGAGCACCATCCCAGAGAATCTGAAGTTTGAAGAATCCACCCTCCGTGCCGCCGCCTCTGTGCTCTTCCGCCGCTTGATTGGTCAGGGGCTCAGCCCGGAGGATGCCGCCCACATGGTGACCAGCAATCTGGCGGTGAAGCTGATCAATGAGCACCGCACGGATCTGGAATGCCTGGCCCGGCCCTAGGCGAGGAGCATCCCTCAGCTTGAACGGGTGAAGCGGCGCTGGCGCACCGAGGCCCACGCCCCGGTGGCGTCATAGGAGCGGACGAGCTGCTCAAGCTGATCATCGCCATACATCCACCAAGCTTCCACGCTGAACGCCTGGCGATGGCTCACCTGCTCAGGCACCCGGAAACCACCGCCATCGGGCAGGCAGCGCACGCCGGCCAAATCTGCAGCGGTGAAGCTGCACTGGCACTCCTTGAGCGAAGCCTCCGGCCAGTCGGGCGTGATGGTGGCCTCCTGCCCCTGCCAGTGGCCCAGCAGCTGATCAACGCTCAAGGGCGGACGCTCCACGGCATTGCTACCAGCACGGAATTCGCGAATCAGCACCGCATGGCTGTACGAGCCGGCATCGCTGTAAAGAATCACCAGGCGGTGGCGACGGTCGCCCTCAATGAAGCCGAACTCACCACCAAAGGCCGTACCCGGGGCCAGCTGCTGTGAGCCCTTGCAGAAGGTGCCGGATGGAAAGAACAGCACCTGGCGCCCAAGGGTGCGGTAGTCCTGCTGCATGGCACTGCAGGGCTCGCCGCGCTGCTCTGCCGGGCCCGTGAGGCTGGCATCCTCCCAGCGCTTGAGTCCAAAACGCACCAAGCGCTCCGATTCCACATGCTCAAGCGTGAGGATGGAACTGGTGCGCGATTGCTCCTGCTGCTGGGCATCAAGGGAGGCAAAGGTGCCGTGCCAGGCACCGCAATTGCGCAGGAAGTTCTCCCACTGACTGGCCATCAAACCGGCGCGAAGCGGCAGCGACCCTAAGCGCCGAGGCAGGCAAGCGTGATCAGCATTAAAAAAGCCCCCGCCAAAGGCGGGGGCTGTAGGAACGTCAGGGGAGCGGCATCAGCCGCAGAGGGTTCGACTGAGGATCAACCGAACTTGCCTGAGGTCGACGCGATCAGGAAGGCGGCGTAGGTCACGAAGTAACCAACGGTGAAGTGGGCCAGACCCACCACACGAGCCTGCACGATCGAGAGGGCCACGGGCTTGTCACGCCAGCCAACCAGGTTGGCCAGAGGCGTGCGCTGGTGAGCCCAGACGATGGTTTCAATCAGCTCCTGCCAGTAACCACGCCAGGAGATGAGGAACATGAAACCGGTTGCCCAGATCAGGTGACCGAAGAGGAACATCCAAGCCCAGACAGCAAGGTTGTTGGTGCCCAGGGGGTTGTAACCGTTGATCAGCTGAGAGCTGTTCAGCCACAGGTAGTCACGGAACCAGCCCATCAGATAAGTGCTGGACTCGTTGAACTGAGCCACGTTGCCCTGCCAGATGGCAAGGTGCTTCCAGTGCCAGTAGAAGGTGACCCAACCCACGGTGTTCAGAGCCCAGAAGACAGCCAGATAGAAGGCGTCCCAAGCAGAGATGTCGCAGGTACCGCCACGGCCGGGGCCGTCGCAGGGGAACGAATAGCCGAAGTCCTTTTTATCGGGCATCAGCTTGGAACCACGGGCATCCAGAGCACCCTTGACCAGGATCAGGGTGGTGGTGTGCAGACCCAGGGCGATGGCGTGGTGCACAAGGAAGTCACCAGGGCCGATGGGCAGGAACAGATCGTTGCTGCCATTGATGGCATCCATCCAGCCACCCATGTAGGCAGCGCTGGCATTGGAGGCAGCGCTGTTGGCGTTGGCCAGCAGCACATCCATGCCATAGATGGCTTTACCGGAAGCGGCCTGAACGAACTGGGCGAACACAGGCTCAACCAGAATCTGCTTCTCGGGGGTACCGAAAGCAACCACAACATCGTTGTGGACGTAGAGGCCCAGGGTGTGGAAACCGAGGAACAGGGAGACCCAGCTCAGGTGGCTGATGATCGCTTCTTTGTGCTCGAGCATCCGAGCCAGAACATTGTTCTTGTTGGCTTCGGGGTCGTAATCACGGATGAAGAAGATCGCACCGTG
>JAYKIT010000086.1:0-3616 GCA_035285765.1 Synechococcus sp.
CGGCCACCTTGCCGTCGTAGTGGCTCATGCGGTGGCAGGTGCCACAGTCTTCCGAGCTGAACTTGAGAACGGTGGGCACGGCGTTGCCTCTGGTGGTGGTGAGCGTTGCTTATCACAGCCAGGGCCCTCTGACGAGCCTGGCCGTGGATCTGGGCCGGCAGCAGAACGCTCCGCTGGCCTGGCTGGTGGTGGATAACGCACCGCTTTCAGCGCCGCTGGATCCCCTCCCCTTGCAGGCCCAGCTTGGCGCGGTGCCCTTGCAATTGTTGAGAGGGCAGCAAGGCTCGGGTTTTGCGGCTGGTTGCAATGCCGCGTTCGCTGCCCTGCAGCGCCAGGGGCATCGCGGTTGGGTGTGGCTGCTGAATCCCGACATCCATTTGCCGGAAATTGGCCTGGTGGAGCAGGTGTGTGAAGCCCTGCAAGCGCTGGAGCCCCGCACGCTGGTGGGCACCGCAGTGCGCGATGAGGCCGGAGGCCTGGAAGCCAGTGGGGGTTGGTTGGATTCAGGCCTGCGGTTCCGCCGGCGACGGCTGATGCCAGAGGATGCCATGGCGGCTGAAGCGCTGGCGGTGGACTGGCTCAGTGGCTGCAGCCTGCTGCTGCAGCCCACGGCCCATCAGCCGCCGGCGCGCTTTGATCCCGCCTACCCCCTCTATTACGAGGACATGGATCTCTGCCTCCGCCTGGCCGCGGCGGGAGCGCCAGTGTTGTGGTTGCCGCAACTGCAGGTGTTGCACCAGCGGGGGGAAGGCAGCCGCACCCCCTCAGCGCGGCGGCTGCAGCTCTCCACCCGCAGCTATTGCCGTTTTCTGCAGCAGCACTGCCCCCCCTGGGTGCTGCTGCTGCGCTTGAGCCGCTTGTTGGTTGGGGCTCTGCTGCGGGCCCCGCTCCAGCCCCAGCGGGCCCTGGCGGTGTGGTGTGGCTTCAGGGGTGTTGATTGAGGGCGGTGGCGCGGCGGCGGCGCAGTTCCTGCCCCAGCTCGGGGCCACGGCTCCAGCCCTGGTTCAGCAGCTCCTTGGCGCTCACTGGGCTTTGCATCAAGCGCCAGCGCCAGAGCCAGCGCAGCAGTGGCCTGCGCCAGGGCTGGCTGCCGGGGCCGAGTTGCAACAGCACCAGCTGCGGTTGGCTGGCGGCCCCCTGCTGCTCCAGCGCTGCACTCCAGTCGCTGGGCTGCCATTGCCGCCGCTCGGCTGGGCTGTGTTGCAGCCAGTGCTTCAGGGCCAGGCTCTGTTGCAGCAGCTTCAGCGGCCGTTGCGGTAGCTGAAGGCGCTGGGCCAGGGCTGTGATCTGCTCGTTCGTGCTGGGGGCCAGCTGCAGCAGGCCCAGCAGGCGCAGGCTGGTGGCGTTGGGTTCGCTGTTCAGCCGCTGGCCCCAGACCCCCAGTCGTTGCAGCCAGGCCTCACTGCTGGCCGGCAAGGTGTGCCAGTGGCGTTGCAGCAACTGCAGCCCACCCCAGTGCTGCAGCAGGGTGATGGCCTGCCTCCAGTGCTGTTCGCCCAGCAGCAGCTCCAATTCCATGCGCAGTCGTGCGGCCAGCGCTGGTGCATCTTCCGGCCAGGGCCACTGTTCCAGGCTGCGCTGCACCTGTGCATGGGTGGTGGGGGCCAGGTTGAGCCCCAGCCGTGCCCCGTAGCGCACCCCCCGCAGCAGCCGGGTGGGGTCATCGCTGAGGCTGAGGGGATGCAGCAGCTCCAGTTGCCGTTGCTCCAGGGCTTGGCAGCCACCAAAAGGATCCAGCAGTGGGTGTTGCCGCTGCGGCAGGGGCTGGGCGATGGCATTGAGGCTGAAGTCGCGCCGGTAAAGGTCTGTGTTGAGGTTGGCCGGCTCCACGCTGGGATGGGCGCCGGGGAAGGCGTAGTGCTCTTGGCGGGCGGAGCTGAGATCGCACAGCAGCGGGCCCGTGGGGGTTTGCAATTGCAGCTGGGCCGTGCCAAAGGCCGCAAAGGTGTGCAGTTGCTGCAGCTGAAATCCAGTGGGCAAGCAGGAGCTGGCCGCCACGGCCTCGGCCAGCTCCAGGGCCGCCCAGGCCCTGGGTCCTTCCACCACCAGATCGACATCTTTCTCGGGTGTGCTGCGCCCCAGCAGGCGATCGCGCACGGCTCCCCCCACCAGGCTCAGCTGCAGCTGCTGCTGCGCGGCTAAGGCCTGCAGCCATGCGATCCAGTGCTCGGCGGTGCTCATGGCGGAGGGGGCTGAGAGCCCTGCACTACGGTTTGGCCGGTCTCACGCAGCCTGTGAACCAACCCGCCCAGCCTGCCGACTGGGGCAGCAAGTTCAAGCGTTGGCGCCTGGCCAAGGCTGTGCGCCTGATCAAGGAGCTGGAGCGTTGGCGCGGTTGGCCCGTGGCCGATGCGATTCGCCTGGCCATGGTGCGCCTGCAGCCTGGGTTGGCGCCATTGCCGTGGCGGCGTTCTGAGGCATCCGAGTTCAGCCTTTGGCTGCCGCCTGGTTGGGTGGTGTCGCCTCGCCAGCAGCGGCGATTGCAGCGCCTGCTGCAGCGGCGTCAGCGGCGCACCGGTGCAGCCGTGGTGAGTTGTGATGACTGGGTGCCGCTGCCAGGCGGGCGCCGCGCCTGGCGCCAGAAAGGGCAGCCTGATCCGCTGTTGGATCCCCGGCTGCGGGAGGCGGAGGGGCCCCTCTGGCTGCGCAGCGAGTTGTTGCGGCAGCTTGGCCAGCCTCCAGCAGGGCCTGCGGCCCAGGCCCTCTGGCGTGCGCAGCTGCTGGCAGTGGTGGGTCAGCAGGGCTGGGCCCATGTGGCCTTGCCCCTGCTCACCGCGCCGGCCCTTGAGCTGCCGCTGCTGCAGCCAGCCCAGCCAGTGGGGCAGCCCCTGGTGAGTGTGCTGATCCCCAGTGGCGGCTTCCATAAGCCCATTGCTGGCCGCAGCACCATGCTGTTGCGCCATGGCCTGCAGACCCTGCTGCAGCGCAGTGATTACCGCCAGCTGGAGATCGTTTTGATTGATGGCGGCGAATTGCAACCCCACGAGCTGCGTGAATTCGAGCAGCTCACCACCAGCGCCCTGGGGCCTGGCTGTTGGATCCACACCCGCAGCGATCAGCCCTACAGCTACAGCCAGCGGCTCAACCAGGCCGCGGCCTTGGCCCGGGGGGAGTGGTTGCTGCAGCTCAATGACGACACCGAACTGCTGGAGCACGCGGCCATTGGTTCGATGCTTGCCCTGGCGCAACAGCCGCAGGTGGGGGTGGTGGGGGCCCTGCTGCTTTACCCCGGTGGCAAGGTGCAGCATGCGGGGGTGGCGATCGACAATCTGGCGCCTCGCCATCCCTGGGCCGGCAGCTGGCCCAAGCGTTTGCCCTATGGCTGGTTGGCGGCACCGCGCCCCTGCCAGGCGGTAACGGCGGCGGTGTGTTTGTGCAGCGCTCAGCTCTGGCGTGAGCTCGATGGCTTGCGCAACGATCTGCCGATCAATTACGGCGATGTGGATTTCTGCCTGCGGGCGCGCCAGCGCGGCCTGGCGGTGCTGCTGGATCCCAGCAGCCGCTGGACCCATTTCGAATCCGCCAGCCGCTCCACGGCCGGGGTGCCGCCAGAGCTGCCCCGCTTCCGTGAGCTGTGGGGTGAACACCTGGGCGGCCGCTGGTGCATTGATCCCTA
>JAYKIT010000087.1:0-5593 GCA_035285765.1 Synechococcus sp.
CCATGATCATCACGCCGCCGATGCGTGGATCGATCACGTTCAGCAGCAGGGCGAGCTTCATCTCCGCCTGGCCAACGATGGCGGTGAAGGGGAACACCCGGCTTTTGAGGGCCTCAGACACGGCAAACAGGCGAGGGAGCGCAGACGGCGAGCCGTCTTCAAGACTCGGATTGTTTCACAGGCACCACGGTGAGCACCTGCACAGGGGTGATGTCGGCTGGCACCAGCAGCCGCACCCGGGCGTTGCGCTGTTCGCCGGGGGCCAGGGTCACGCGGCCGAGGCTCTGGCCTGGATCCCCCTTGCGCAGCACCAGGTGCAGGAAGCGGCGGCCGGGGCCGTCATCGGTGCCGCGCACCTCCACGCTGCCGCGGAACCAGATCGGTCCGTTGGCCGGCTGCAGAAAGCGCAGGCCCCCCTGCGGCCGGTCGCTCTTGAGGGGTGACTCCAGTCGCAGGTCGTACTGGCGCCGCTGCTGGCTGCTGTTCTTCAGCGGCAGCTCCAGGTCGTATTCAACGCCGTAGTTGCCATGGGCTTCCCAGGAGGTGCCGGGGTAGTAGGCCTTGAGCGGGGCGCTCTGCACCTGGCCTGTGCCAAGCCGGCCCCGCTGCAGGCTGGCGATCGGCCAGGAGATCGGCTCATCCCCCAGGCTCAACACGGAACTGCCGGGGTCGCTCAGCCGCGCCTTCCAGCGGCTGCCCTGCTGCACGCCGCTGACCCGGGAGTACACGATCGGGCCAGGCGCTCCTTTGGGGCTGGCTTTGTGCTCCTTCTCGCTGAGCCCGCCATCGAGCAGCTCCAGCAGGGCCTCGGCCCGGGGCTGTTGGTCGCTGATCAGGCCCACGGTGGCCAGCGACACCGGGCCATCGCTGTGCAGCCGCAGCTGCAGCGTGCGGCCATTGAGCAGGGGATCCAGCCCTTTCACCGGCAGCGGCAGGGTGAGCATCACCTGCTCCTCTCCAGGGGCCAGGGTGATCTGCTCGGGGATCGCCTCAGGCCGGGGGGCACCAGCCAGCAGGTCAGCAGCGGTGCGGCTACCCGGTCCGGCATACACGCTCACACCATCGTGCTCAAGCCGGGGTGGCAGGGGCAGAAAGGGGGCCCCGGGTTGGGACAGCCAGCTGGCACCCGCAGGCACCCGCACCGTGACCTCCTGATCGCTGCGGTTGCCGAGGATCACCCCCAGCCAGAGGGTGCTTTCAGGGGCCCCCTTGGTGCCGGCATAAATGTGGTGGCTGAACAGCTCGAAGTCGCCGTTGAGGGCCACATCAAGGTGAGCGTCAGGCACCGCTCGCCCCTGCCCAGCAAAGGTGGAGAGCAGGATGCCGTTGTTGCGCACCACCTCCGGGTTGTTGTCGTTCACCATCAGGCGCCCATCGAGCTGCCCGGGCAGGGGACGCACCTGGCCGCTGCGCAAGGTTTCTGTGGCTTTGGGCTGGGCTGGGGCGGCGCTGGCGGGCGCAGCCAACAGGGCGCAGCCGAGCAGGCTGGGGATCAGAAGCTGACGCATCATTTGAAAGCGGCGGCGGTGGCTGCTGCCATCGAGCGGATCAGGTTGGTGCTGCGGGGGTCGTTGAAGGGGCCTTGCACCATGTAGGAGGCCACGGCGCGGCGGCCATCGGCCAGTTCGATCAAGGCCGAATCCACATAGGCGATGCCGATGTCGCCGGTTTTGTTGTAGGCACGCACGCCGCGGTTGAGCAGGGCGCTGTTCACATCGCCGCCGCCGCCGCCGAGCCCCTGCAACCAACCGGTGGGAATCAGGGTGTCGGTGCGTGAGGTGCCCAGGGTGAGCCGGAACAGATCGCGGCTGCGCGGGGAGAGCACCTGGGCTGTTTCCACCAGGGCGATGCTGCGGGCCTGGTCGCGGGCGGTGGTGGTGTTGGTGCCCTCGAGATCGGGCAGCCAGTTGTTGATCACCGTGCCCTCTAGCCCCAGTTCCTGGAAGCGTGCATTGAGGGCGGTTTTGCCCCCCAGGCGCTGAATCAACAGGTTGGTGGCGGTGTTGTCGCTCACCCTGATCATCTCGGTGGCCACCTCCAACATGCTGAACTTGGTTCCCAGCGGTTGGCCCCCCATCCAGCCGGAGCCGCCACCCACCACGGTTTTGTTGAGGCTCAGCGGTTCGTTCAGCCGCAGCTTGCCGGCATCCAGGGCTTCGAGGGCCACCAGCAGGATCGGCGTTTTGATCGAGCTGGCTGCTGGCAGGGGCACATCGGCATTGAGCTGGCCGTAGCTGCCGTCATCGAGCACCAAGGCGAAGGCCGCCACCTTGAGATCCTTCTGGGTACTGGCCAACTGGGCCAGCTTGGCGCTGAGGGCCTTGTTCTCCTGCTTGGGTACAAAACGGCCCAGGCCGTTGTTGTCGGGGCGGGGCTTGCCGGCTGGCTGCGGTGCGCTTGCAGCTGGGGCCACGCCAAGCTTGGGAGCCAGCAATTTGAGGGTGGTGCCGGTGAGCACCCCCAGTCCGGCGCCCAGGATCAGCAGCCGCAGCAGCAGCAGCAACGGTTGGGTCCAGCCGGCATCGGCCCGCCGCAGCGGATGGCGGCGCAGAGATGGACGCAGACTCACGGCCCGGTGTCACAGGGCCTCAAGTTAACGGGATTGCTGGCTGCCGCCATGGCGGCTGGCCCAGCGCAGTTGACGCACCATGCCGCGCAGCAGGGCCACCTCAGCGCTGCTCGGTTCACCGCGCAGCAGCAGTTGTCGCAGCTTGGCCATGCGCGCTGCCGCCGTGTGGGGGTAGAGGAAGCCCACCTCCAGCAGCAGCGCTTCGGCATCCACCAAGGCAGCTTCGAGCTCCGCCTGGGCTGGCCGTTCCTCCTCGGCGGGCAGGGCCGCGGTGCTGCTGTGTGGGGATTGGTGGTCACCGGTGAGCAGCATGTGCAGCTGGGCCAGGCACACCGCCACCGCATGGGAGAGATTCAGCGAGCCGTAGTGGGCGCCGGTGGGGATGCGCAGCAGGCGGCCGGCCAACTGCAGCTCACTGTTGTGCAATCCATGGTCTTCTCGGCCGAACACCAGGGCCACCCGATTGGGGCCGCTGATGGGGGCCATCAGCCATTGCAGGGCTGCGGGCGGGCTGAGGTGCTCCCGCTGGCGTCCCTCCACGCGGCCTGAGCAGGCCACCACGCGGCGGCAGTCGGCCACCGCCGCCTCCAGGCTTGGGTAGTGCTCGCAGCGTTCCAGCTGCTGGGCGCCATGCACTGCCATCAGCTTCGCCTCAGCACTGCTGGCGTCGCAGCGTGGGGCCACCAGCCGCAGGGCGCCGGTGTCGAAATTGGCGCAGAGCCGAGCCACGCTGCCCACGTTGAGCGGGCCGCTGGGCTCCACCAGCACCACCACCAGCTCGGGGTTCACGTGAGCGTGTGCAGGTAAGCCAGCAGATCAGCCATGGATTGCGGGTCTGGCTGGAAGCTGGGCATGGGCGGGGTCTGGCCACTCACCACCTGCTGGATCAAGGCCGGGTCGTTCTTGCGTTGGCTCACCCCATGCAGATTGGGGCCCACCACGCCCTGGGCGGCGATGCCATGGCACCCGGCGCAATTGATCAGGAACAGCTTGCTGCCGTGGTCTTGATTGCCACTGAGCTCCAGGCTGGCGCGCACGTAGGGATCGCGTTGGCTGGCATTGGCCACCACGGCCAGCAGCACCACCACGGCCACCACGGCCAGCACCACCAGGGCGCTGATCAAACTGCGCCGCCGCGGTGATTCATCAATGGCGTCACTACTTGGCGTCAAAGCGTGTCGCTCGGCGGAAACTTCAACAAGGTTGGCGTGTCGACCCCTAGATTGCGAAGCACTTTGCGCCAACGGACGTTCCCGATGATCGAACCTCTGCTCTGCGGCATCGTGCTGGGCCTGATCCCCATCACCCTGCTCGGTCTGTTCGTGAGCGCTTGGAACCAGTACCGCCGCGGCAGTGCTCTGGGCGGCTGAGCCTTCAGCACACATCCATCAACTGCCATTGCAGCAACAGGGTGCGGCCATAGCGTCGCTCCCTTTTTTCATGCCAACCCGCTGCCAGAGCTGGCTTGTTGTGGCGTTCGCATTCGAGCAGGAGCTGGCCACCGGGGCGCAGCCAGCCATGGCGCCCCACAAGCTCGGAAATCACTCCATAGATATCAGCCCCATAGGGCGGATCGGCATAGATCAGATCAAACGGTTCGTTGCAGGGCTCAGCAAGGCACTGCTCCAGCGTGCTGGTGCGGAGCTGCCAGCGCTTGATGAAACGATCGCCAAGCCCCTGCAGATTGCGTTGGGCAACGGTTGCAATGCGGCGATCTGCCTCCACCGCCAGCACCCACTGCGCCCCCTGCAGCAGCGCTTCGCAGGCCATGGCGCCGCTGCCGCTGCAGAGATCAAGCCAGCGGCAGCCTGGTAACTCGGCCGCCAGCATGTTCATCACCGCCTGGCGCACCATGCCCGTGGTGGGCCTGGCCGTGAGCCCTTCGGGGCTGTGCAGCTTCTGGCCGCTGCTGAGCCGCAGCACCATGGCTCAACCCAAGCTGCCCAGCCAGCGCTGCAGCAGTTTGAGGCCGCGGTTGCCGGATTTCTCTGGGTGGAACTGGGTGGCCTGCAACATGCCTTGGCCCACGGCGGCCACCACCTGGCTCGTGCCGTAGGGGGCGGTGGCGGTGATGCAGGCCGGATCAGCAGGCACCGCTGCAAACGAATGCACGAAGTACATCCAGTGCTCCTGGCCATCGTTGGCGATCAGGGGGCTGGCGCTGCCCGGTTGCAGCGGTGCCCAGCCCATGTGGGGGCAACGGGCGGTGGCTTGCGGCGGTAGCGGCTCCACGCGACCACTCAGCAGGCCGAGTCCGGAGCGCTGGCCTTCGGCGCTGCTCTCAAACAGCAATTGCAGGCCCAGGCAGATGCCCAGCAAGGGCCGTTGCTGTTGCCCCCATTGGCGCAACACGGGTGTCCAGCCCAGCTGGTCAAGCCGCTCCATGGCCGGATCAAAAGCGCCAACGCCTGGAAGCAACAGGGCCTTGATGCCAGCGGGGAGTTGGGGATCCTGCAAGCGAACGCAGTCAGCACCCAGGCGCTGCAGGGCCTTCTCCACGGAGTGGAGATTGCCCATGCCGTAGTCAACAACCCCGATCACGCAGCCTGGCCGAGCCGACGACCTGGTGGATCTATCACCGCTTCCGGGCTCAGGGGCAGATCGTTGAGGTACTGGATCAAGGCGTAAAGACGCCCCACCTTGGTTTGATCAAACCAGAGCTCTAGGCAGTCGTTGGTGATGCCCGTTTCGTCCTGGCAGCGACGGCTGATGATCGTGCCCCCAAGCAGGAGATCACCGAAGCGCTCATTGATCCGCTGCAGTTCCTGGGCCGGCAGTTGGCAATGCAGCAGCAGCTGTAGGTGATCACCGCGGAAGCGGCTGGCATGGAACACCCGATAGAAATGGCTGATCTGGGCCATGGCCTGCTGGGCCGTGGTGGCTGTGGTGTAGAGGCCGTTGTCCTCTGCTGAGATCAGGCCGCGATCCAGCAGCGCCCGATCCACATACTCATGCCAGCGCTGCCAGTAATCGTCCTGTTCCGGGCAGAGCAGCACCACCGGAACCGGTGGATTTTTGGAGGTT
>JAYKIT010000088.1:0-5517 GCA_035285765.1 Synechococcus sp.
TGCCGGAGGCGTTGGAGGTGATGCGGTTGACGGCATCCATGCGCTTGTTGCTCTCGGCAACCATCGCGGCAAGGGCGTCAATCTGACCAGCGTTAATGAATTCGCCGCGGGCGTCAGCCTGGGCAACAACCTTGGTGAAGGCGTCGAACATGGGGCTCTAGGGCTCGGCTAGGGGGGGGGAAGTGTGCCGGATGGCGCGAGGCCGTTTCAGCGCAGCCATTCTCAAAGGTGGATGCGGTTTCCTGAGGGCAGGCGTAACAATCGGTGATGTGCAGTGTTGCGCGTTGATACAGAACGGGGGCTCCAACCGGCCAATGGCCGGCTGAACCCCCCTCACGGTTCTCAGAAATCAGGGCCAGTGGCCTGAACAGGAATGATCGCGTTCAGCTGCCCAGGGCTGCGGCCGCGGAGGTGATCACCACGCGCAGCACCTCAAGGGCGCCGATGCCGATCAGGCCAAACCAGATCTTGCGGATGTTCTCCGGCGGCATGCCATTGGGCCAGTTGATGAACTCTGGCCGTGCCCCCCAGCTGCTGCCTCCGGGGTTGAAGCCGCCACCACCGCTGGGGAAGCTGGCCAGCACCTGACGGTGATAGGCCTCGTAGCGGGGCAGGGTGATGTTGTTGGGCCGCAGGCCCACGCTTTGGCCTGCCAGCACGCGTTTGCGCTGGTAAGGCACCTGGTCGTCACCGAAGTTGTTGAGGTACTCCTCGCTATCGAGCAGGGCATCCACCATGGCGGCCACACCACGCTCACCGATCACGATCGACCAGGCGATCGCTTCGCCTTCCCCATGCAGTTGACGACCCAGGAGGCGTTCCACCAGGTGCCGCGCCACCTGCTTGTTGCCATTGCAGGCGTACACCCCTTGCAGGAATCGAGGGGAGAGGGCCAGGCCACGGATGAACTCCCGTACGCTGATCTGGCCGCTGCGCACCTGGGATTCCAGGACGCTCTGACGATCGGCCTTAAAGGTGTGGAAGAACAGCTGGCTGTAGGCCCGCGTGATCAGTCCATCCCAATCCTCCTTTGAGCGCGCTTGCTCACCATTGATGGAGCGACTGGTTTCATCGCCACCGATTTCAAAGCCATCCACCCGTGCGTTTTGAGACAGCAACGGGTGGTCATGCAGGGCAAGGGCCACAGATCAAGACACAGCTGCGAGCCCGAAGGTATGCGGCTTGTCTGCGTGGTCTACCAACTCCTCACATTGCTTCATTGCCAGTGGTTGGCCCAGTGGGGTGGAATTTCGCTGGCAAAGCTTTTACGGCGTTCAAATTCGAACGGCCCGGCCAGCGAGCCCCAAACGAGTGCATGGCTCTCGGGGTCGTGGCCGCGGTCGAGGGTACGCATGGCATCCCCCTGCAGTTCAAAGGAGCTCACCAGGTAGGTGCGCTGCCCCTTGCGCTCCACGATGCATTTGCAGCCCGGTTCGATCGTGCCGCTGTAGCCACCGTTCTGCTCCTGCACGATGTAGGTGCAGCCCGAGAGTGGGCGCAGGTTGTCGGCCTTGATCGCCTGCAAGCGTTCCGGGGCTCCGGTGGCGCCGAAATGACTCGCCTCATCCACCACGGCTTTGTTGTGAATGCGCAGTTCGCCGTTTTCTTCCACCACCTGCAGCACCCGCAGGCGATAGGGCTCGTCGGGGGCAATGGTGTAGGCCTGCTCCAGCAGTAGCGAGCCTGGTTCCAGCTGGCTCAATGGACGCACCCGCACCTGGATGTGGGCGTAGATCGGTGGGTTGTCGAAGGCCTGCTGCTGGTTGCAGAACTCACCGCAGAGCTGCTGACAGAGCTGGAAAGGAGATGCCATGGCGGGCAGGCTACAGAGCTGATTTACCGCGGGGGGCCGTGGCTGGCGTTCCGCTCAATTTCCACATCTACATATAGGGAGAAGGCGTCAGCGGTGGCCGCTGCACCGGCGGGGATGGACAGCCTCTTCAGCATCGATACCATCAGCCCGTTCTCCCCTGAGGGGTTGCGCCATGGCTGACTCTGCGACCGGAGCATCGATTGAGTTCATGCTGGCGGAGCAGCTGCATGGCTTGATCAATCTCACCACCACCTTGACCCAGCGTTTGCTGCAGCTGGAGCAGCGCCTGCAGCAGCTGGAACAGCAGCCGGTCCAGGAGGCGTTGAGCGATGAGCGTCAACTCAGTGAGGAACTGCTGCTGCAGGGCGATGCCCAGATCCTTGAACTTCAGCAGCAGTTGGCCCTGATTCAGGCGGAGGCCACTCAGCCCCAGCTCACGGTGATTGAAGGGAAGCGGGAGCCGGCCGAAGCCAATCCGGAAGCAACGCTGGGGCAGGCCTTTGATGATGGTGAATTTCTCGATGAGCAGAGCGCTGATCTCGCCGCTGAAGAGCTGATCAGCGACGACGACTCTGAGTCGTCGTATTCAGCCTGACGTCTGCGCCGCATTGAGCAGACTCGGTAGGCCTCAGCTCAGGAGCCGCCCATGGCCCAGCGGCGCGTGTGGCTGCTGTTGTTGCTCGCTTTGGCTGGGTTGGCGAGCCTGCGTTTGCTCAACGCACAGCTGAGTGTGGGCCACTCCATCAGCGTGATGGTGGAGAAGGTGGGCCTTGACGATGAGCGCGACAGCGAGCGGGCTGCTGATGCGATCGAGCAGGTTTCGCAGTTATTTGAGCGTTACAACCCGGGCGTTGAACTGCGTTGGCAGCTGGTGCCCAGCGCTCAGCTGCGCCAGCGTTTGCAGTTTCAGCATCGCCGGGGCTTGGGCCCTGATCTGATTTTGGTGCTCGACACCGATCTGCTGGAGTTGCAGCAGCAGGGCTGGATTCGCCCGGTGCGGCTCAACAGTTGGGAGCGCAACCAGATCAGGCCTGTGTTGCAGCAGTCGCTCGATCACAACGGTGAGGCCCTGGGGGTGCCCCAATTTCTGTTCACCCGTGTGGCTTGCTACAACCGTGAGGCTCTGGCCGATCCCCCCCCATGATTTGGATGGGTTGATCGAGCTCGGGAAGCAAGGCATCCCCGTGGGCTTGCACAGCTCCCTCAGCGAGCTGTGGTGGTTGTTCTCCAGCTTCACGCCTGCCAAGGCCAACAGCCACGAAGCCACCTCGCCCTCGCTGCCCAGTGTGTTGGCGTTTCTGCTCTGGTTGCGCCTGGCCAACCTGCAGCCGGCGATCGCCTTTGAAGCGGAGCCTGAGCAGCTGCGCCGCGGCTTGATCAGTGGTCGTTACCGCTGGGTGGTCTGCCCCAATCGTTGGCTGTCCAGCCTGCAGTCGTCGCTGGGGCCGAAGTTGGGGCAGGCGGCCTTGCCCAGCGGTCCGGCGGGCCCCCCACGGCCGCTGGTGCATCTGCGGGCCTGGGCGTTTGGGAGTCAGTCGAGTTCGCGTCAGCATGCGCTGGCCCGCTCCCTGGTGCAATTCAGCACCAACCTGGTGCAGCAGCGCGCCTTGGCGGTGCAGTTGGGAGCGGTGTTGCCGGTGAATCCAGGCGTGGCCCTGCCGCTCAAGGCCTATCCCTCGCTGGCGTTGCAGGAGCATCAGTTCCGGCGCGGCACGGTGCTTTCCCTCGAGCAATTTGCCCGGCTTGAGCGGATTAATGGCCCAGCCCAACCCCTGCTGGATGCGGTGCTCAGCGGCAGTCAGAGCCCGGAAACGATTGCGCCGCGCCTGCAGGCGGTGATCCAGCGGGGGCTGAAGCGATGAGCGAGGTGGTTCCCAGCGTTGATGCCCTGATCACCGACCTGAGTCGGCCGGTGTCGCTGCTGCAGTTGGAGGTGCTGCTGCTGGCGTTGTTGCTGTGGTTCGGGTTGACCCGCTGGCTGAAGTTGAGCCAGCGCCACTGGCCGTGGCTGGAGCGATGGCCAGGGCTGCGGTTGCTGCAACCACTGGGCAATGCCCTGCTGTTGTTTCTGCTGCTCAGCGGTGCGGCGCAGCTGTTGGATGCCGTCACCGGTGTGGCGGGGCTGGCCTTGGTGGTGAGCCGCTTTTATGGCTTCTGCCTGCTCAGCCGTTTGGCGCTGGTGGGGCTGCGGCAGCTGCTGCCCCTGGAGGTGGTCAACCGCTTTGATCTGCGGGTGCTGCGGCCGGCTATCGCGTTGGCGGCTGTGGTGGTGCTGGTGGCTCAGGTGGGCGATGTGCGCCTGCTCTGGCGGTTGCAGCTGCTGCAGTTTGGGAAGGATGCCTTCAGCCTCGGTGATCTGTTGCTGCTGTTGCTGGGCACCTATGGCTTGGTGGCGGGCACGGCCTTGCCGGCCTGGGGCTTGGCCTGGATCTGCCGTCGCCTGTTCTCCTTAACGGAGCCCGGTTATCGCGCCACGGCCCTGGTGTTGCGCTATCTGATGGTGGGCTTGGGCAGCGTGCTGATCCTGGCCACTGTGGGTGTGAACACCACCATCCTGGCGGCGGTGGGTGGTGGCCTGTCGGTGGGCCTGGGTTTTGGCCTCAAGGAGGCCTTCAGCAATTTCCTCAGCGGCGTGTGGTTGTTGCTGGAAGGGGCGGTGCGGCCTGGTGATGTGTTGCTGTTGGAGTCCCCCAATGGGGAAGACGATCCCTGCGAGGTGCTGGAGCTGGGGTTGCGGGCCACCACCCTCTGGCGCGCCCGCGACAACGTGGAGCTGTTGGTGCCCAACCAAACCTTCTTCTCCCAGCCCACCGTGACCTACAACGGCAGCCGTGACAGCTGCCGCCGGGGTCAGGTGTTGATCTGTGTGGATCATCACCACCCACCGGATGAGGTGATGGCGTTGTTGGAGGGAACGGCGCGCAGCATTGCCGCCGTGATGCTGCAGCCGGCTCCCCAGGCCTTGCTGCTCCACTACGACCCCTCAGGCATCACCTATGCGGTTCGCTACTGGATTCGTGACCCGATGCAGGGGATCACGATCGCGAGTGAACTGAGCACGGCTCTCTGGCATGCCCTCAACGAGAAAGGCATCCAGATTGCGCTGCCAAAGCTCTCGATTCAATCCAATGCCAGGACCCAGATTTGAACTGGGGACACGGCGATTTTCAGTCGCCTGCTCTACCAACTGAGCTATCCCGGCAAGCCCTTTCGGGCGAAGCCAGACTGTAATCCATCGCCCCCCGGCGCCACCGCTGGGGCGTGGGCCAGAGCGAGCAGTCCCACAACCCGGTACCCGTAGCGTCGCAGCGTTTGCAAGGCCGCCGACCCGGTGGCGCCAGTGGTGATCACATCATCGATCAGCAGCAGGGGCGCCTGTTGTGCCGATGCCTGGTCTGCTGGGCAGTGGAAGGCGCCGCGCAGATTGAGCAGCCGCTGGTGGCGATTGAGATGGTGCTGGCCCACGCAGGCGCGGCGGCGTTGCAGCGTTTCGAGCTGAATCATGCCGCTCTGGCGGCTGATGGCCCTCGCCAGATGCTGGGCCAGCCCAGCGCCATGGCCGATGCGTGCTGGGATTGCACACAGGGCCAATGGCTCGGGTTGCTGCGGCAGCAGCACCAGGAGCTCATGGGCCAGGGCCTCGATGAGTGAGGTGCTGGCGCGACGGCGCAGCCCTAACAACAGCTGCCGCAGCGCGCCCTGGT
>JAYKIT010000089.1:0-4553 GCA_035285765.1 Synechococcus sp.
AGCTGGGAGGCATCATCCCGACCCTGGATGCGGCCCTCCAGATTGAAGCTGCTGAGGCCGTGCCGCACCAGCAAAATCCTCGTGGCCAAGGGACTCTTCGCGGTTCGGGAGCTCATCGTACGCACCATGACCCCAGCCACCGGTGACAATGCCAGGAGCAGATGAGCAGCGGTGCCGAGCAGGGAGTTGAACCGACGATCGACACCGATGCAGAGCCTGCTCGCCCTCTTAAGCCTCGGGTTGGCCCTGCTGATCTGGGGCGCCTCGCTGCTGCAGAGCGTGGATCGACCATCGGTGGGCAATGCCCTGGAGCAGCGCCAGCTGGAGTTGGAACTGTTGGCCGAGCGGCACGGCGGCAACACCTGGCTCAACAGTCGCGACAAACCACCGGAGGAGCTGCTGCTGAAGGCCCTGCAGCAAAGCCCCGAGGCCGGCAGCAGCGACAGCCTGCTGGCCCAGGCTCTACTGGAACAGCACCTCGGCCAAGGGCCCCAGGCCCGCCGCCACCTCAACACGGTGCTGACCAGCGGTCCCGCCGATCTCCAACCCCTCACCCAGGCCCTGCTGGCGCCAGAACCCAGCCGCCAGGTGCTACCACCACTGCCCCAACGGCCGGCCTACCGCGTGCTGGTGTGCGAAGCGCTGCAGCGGCCCAGCGAGGTTTGTGTGGAGCCAGCCACGTTGGCGGCCGCCAGCCGCAGGTTGCTGCTGGTCAATCTGCTGCCGTTGTTCGGTGTGCTCGGCGGCGCCGTGCTGCTGGTGCAGCAACTCTGGCGCCGCTGGCGTGGGGGCGGGCCTGCAGCAGCTGAGCTGCAGGGGCCCGAGCTCACTCCCACCGATGCCGTGCTGGTGATCGCCGGAGGCTTTGTGGTGCTGGGCGGGGTCGCCATTCCACTGATCGCCCTGCCGCTGCTGGGCAGCGCCCTGGATGGCCTCACCCTCACCCCAGCGCTGCGGGGTGCGCTGGAAGTGTTCGTTCTCTATAGCCTCACCGCCGTGCCAGCGGTGCTGGTGCTGGCCCTGCTGCTGCGTCAGCTGCCAGCGGGCCCGAGCCGTTGGCTGCAGTGGCGCCCCAGCTGGCTGTGCTGGCCCCAAGCGCTGCGCGGGCTCCTGCTGAGCCTGCCGCTGGTGGCCCTGCTGGGTTGGCTGGTGGAGCGCTTCTGGCCGGAAGCGGGGGGAAGCAATCCCCTGCTGGAGGAGGTGCTGAACGGCCGCAGCAGCCTGGCGCTGGCGTTACTGGCCATCACCGCCACGGTGCTGGCACCGCTGTTTGAAGAACTGGTGTTTCGTGGGGTGTTGCTGCCCGTGGTGGGCCGCCGCTGGGGCGTGCCAGCTGGCATCCTCTGCAGCGCCCTGGTGTTCTCACTGGCCCACCTCAGCCTCAGCGAGGCACCGCCCCTGTTTGCCCTTGGGGTTGGGCTCGGCTGGCTGCGCTGGAGCAGTGGCCGCCTGTTCAGCACCGTGCTGATGCACAGCCTCTGGAATGGCCTCACCTTCATGAATTTGCTGCTCTTGGGCGGCTGAGTCTTGCGGGGCACCAAGGCGAGTGGTTCACTAGCGCATTCCGTTGTGGGACAACCCCGTGGTCGCCGTTCCTCTGCCCCATCGCGCAGACACCGGCCGAGGCAGGCACCACCATCTCAGCGAACGGCGCGCCAATGTGGCGCAACGCCGGGTGCAACGGCAGCAACGCTCGTTGGAGCTGCTGCAGGGCTCGCTCTCAGCACGCCGGGTTCAGCGCCAGGCCCCTTGGTTGGTGCGGCTGCACCGTGTTGCCGATGGCGCCCTGGTGGCCACCGGTGTGGCCGCCCTCGGACTCACCGCACTCACCCTCCACTGGCAGGGGCGCTGGAGCAGCGACTACCGCGATCTGCAAGACGCCCAGCAACTGGAGCACCGGGTGATGGAGACCCGCTCCTCCCTGGAACAGCACTACCTCACCAGTGCCACACGCCCGGGGCAGCTGGTGCCCACCAGCAGCAAGGATCTCATCTTCCTGCCCAGCCCGCCCAGCGCTGGCAAGAGCGCACAAAACGGCAAGCCCTTGCAGTTTGAATTGATCGCCAGCGGTTACTGAACGTGCCAGCCCCCAACAACGCCGGGCGCAAAACCAAGCCTTCGCTGCGGGTGCTGCAGCTGCATCCGGTTCCCAACGCACGCCTGATCACCGTGGCCGTGCTGCTGGCCCTCGGCCTGGGTGGTTTGAGCCTGCGCCTGGCCTGGCTGCAGGTGATTGAAGGCAACAAGCTGGAAACCAAAGCACGCCGCTTTCAAACCGAAACGCGCAACCCCCTGGGTCGCCGCCGCACGATCGTGGATCGCAAGGGCCGGCTTCTCGCTGTTGATGAGGAGCGGGTCACGGTCTGGGCCCATCCCCGCTACTTTCGCTTCTTGGGCGATGAGGGGGAGCAGCGGCGCAGCCCCCAAGAGGTGGCCGCCAAGCTGGCTCCCCTGCTGCGGGTGGATGCCACCACCTTGGTGAAACGCATGGGCCAGCAACGCTCCGGCGTGCGCCTGGTGAGCAATGTGGAACCCACCCTGGCAGCACGGCTCAAGGCCCTCGGCATCGATGGGATCGACTTCGAGCACGGTCCCCAGCGGGTGTATCCCCAGGGAAGCCTGTTCGCCAATGTGCTCGGCTTCCTCAACCTGGAACGGGTGCCCCAGGCCGGCCTCGAGCAGAGCCTCGATCAACAGCTGCAGAGCCAGGAACTCACGCTGGGCATTCGCAAAGGCGGGGATGGCACGCCCCTGCCCGATGGCCTCGGCGCCGGGCAGATGCACCGCGACGACCTGCGCCTGCAGCTCACCCTCGACACCAGGCTGCAACGGGTGGCCCAAATGGAACTGGCCCGCCAGGTGAAGCAATGGTCAGCCAAGCGAGGGGCCGCCCTGGTGATGGATGCCCGCAACGGGGAACTGCTGGCCCTGGCCTCGGTGCCCACCTATGACCCCAACAACTTCTGGGAGTTCAAGCCGGGGCTGTTCCGTGAATGGTCGGTGCAGGACCTCTATGAACCCGGTTCCACGTTCAAACCGATCAACCTGGCCATTGCCCTGCAGAAGAAGGCCATCAATCCCAGCAGCACGGTGCACGACACCGGCAGCCTGATGATCAGCGGCTGGCCGATCTACAACCACGACCGAATGGCCAACGGCGTGATTGACATGGCCACGGTGCTGCAGGTATCCAGCAACGTGGGCATGGTGCGCGCCATGCAGCAACTGGAGCCCAGCCGCTACTGGGAGATGCTCAACACCCTGGGCATCGGTGATGCCCCTGACACCGATCTCCCCGGCGCGGTCAGCGGCCAGCTCAAAAGCCGCACCACCTTCCTGGGCAACGCCATCGAGCCGGCCACGGCCGCCTTCGGCCAGGGCTTGGCGCTCACACCGCTGAAACTGCTGCAGCTGCACGGCATGATCAGCAACGGCGGCTTCCTGGTCAGCCCCCACATCACCCGCGGCTTGCGCAGCGGCAGTGATCTGGGCGGACCATCCAGCAGCCACAAACGACGCGTGCTCGATGCCGCGGTGAGCCAACAGGTGCTGAACTGGCTGGAAACCGTGGTGGAGCAGGGCAGCGGCAAGCCCGCCCGCGTGGCTGGCTACCGCATTGGCGGCAAAACCGGCACCGCCCAGAAGGCGGCCAACGGCGTTTACATCCCCGGCGCACGGATCACCAGTTTCGTGGCCCATCTCCCGATCGACCAGCCGCGCTTTGTGGTGCTGGTGGTGGTGGATGAACCGCAGGGAGGCAACGCCTACGGCTCCACGGTGGCCGCACCGGTGGCCCGCAGCATCATCGAGGCCCTGCTGGTGATTGAGAAAATCCCCCCCAGCCGGGCGCGCCAAAGCTGAGGTTTAAGCAAGGCTTTAACCCCTGCTGCTGAGCATGGCTAGCTTGACCGCATCCGCCTGTCTGATGCCGTGGCCAGCCTGCTTGAACAGCTCTCCAGCATGACCGTTGTGGTGGCCGACACCGGTGATCTGCAGGCCATCAACCAGTTCAAGCCGCGCGACGCCACCACCAACCCCTCACTGATCCTGGCGGCAGCCCAGATTCCTGCCTACCAGAACCTCATCGATGAAACCCTCAAGGCTTCACGCCAGCTGATCGGGCCCACCGCACCGGCCGAACAGGTGGTGAGCGAAGCGCTCGATGAAATCTGCGTGAACTTCGGCAAGGAGATTCTCAAGATCGTGCCCGGCCGTGTGTCCACCGAGGTGGATGCGCGCCTCAGCTACGACACCGAGGCCACCATTGCCAAGGCCCACAAACTGATCGGGCTCTACAACGCCGCTGGCATCAGCAACGACCGGGTGCTGATCAAAATTGCCTCCACCTGGGAGGGCATCAAGGCGGCAGAGCAGCTGGAGAAAGATGGCATCCATTGCAACTTGACCCTGCTGTTTGGCTTCGCCCAGGCCGCCGCCTGCGCCGAAGCCGGGGTGACCTTGATCTCCCCATTTGTGGGCCGAATTCTCGATTGGTACAAGAAGAGCACCGGCCGCGACAGCTACCCCGGCCCCGAGGATCCGGGCGTGATCTC
>JAYKIT010000090.1:0-3299 GCA_035285765.1 Synechococcus sp.
CTGGTGATCGGCATGCTGGTCACGGCACTGGCCCTGGGCCACAGCGGTTTCAGCAGCCCCGGCTAGGTTTTCTCAGCTGTCCAGGAAATCTGTCTTGCCCGTCTCGCCTGAGCTGAGCGATCCCACCAAGGCCAAGGCCAATGGCCAGGCAAAGGGCCGGGTGGATCGGCGCAAGCGCAAGTTGATTGTGGCGGGCATCGTGGCCGCGGCGGCCGGCACCACAGCAGCGTTTGGCAGCTCAGCGGTGCTGCACCAGTTCGATCGGCTGCTCCCCGATGCCAGCGGCATCAGTGCCTTCAGCCGCCCGGGCACGGTCACGATCCTCTCGGCCGATGGGGCCGTGCTGCAGAAGCTTGGCCCAGCCTCGCGCGAAAAGATCGCCACCGGCCAGATGCCGCTGCTGGTGAAGCAGGCCTTCATTGCCGCGGAAGATCGCCGCTTCTATCAGCACAACGGCGTGGATCCGCTCGGCATTGGCCGAGCGGTGTTCACCAACCTCACCAGCCGCTCAGTGGAGCAGGGTGCGAGCACGATCACCCAGCAGCTGGCCAGGGTGGTGTTTCTCACCCAAGACCGCACCCTGCTGCGCAAGGCCAAGGAAGCGGCCCTGGCGCTGAAGCTTGAACGCCAGCTGAGCAAGGAGCAGATCATTAATCAGTATCTGAACAATGTGTACCTGGGCTCGAGCGCCTATGGCGTGGCCGATGCCGCTTGGGTGTACTTCTCCAAAACCGTTGATCAGCTCACCCTGCCGGAAGCGGCGCTGATCGCTGGATTACCACCGGCCCCCTCGGCCTACTCACCGCTGGTGAATCCCGATCTGGCCTTAAAGCAGCGCAGCAGTGTGCTGCGCAAGATGCAGGAGGCGGGCTTCATCACGGCGGCCCAGGAACAGCAGGCCAGTGCCGCTGCGCTGCAACTGAAACCGGCCCTGCCGAAGTACTGGAACAGCACAGCTCCTTACTTCACCAGTTGGGTGGCCCAGGAATTGCCCCGCATCCTCACCCCCGACCAGCTGGAGGTGGGGGGTCTGACGATCCGCAGCAGCCTCAACGACACCTGGCAAACCATTGCCAAAAAGGTGATCAAGGAGAACACCTTCGGGGATCAGCAGGGGGCATTGGTGTCGATCGAACCGGGCACGGGCCTGGTGCGAGCCATGATCGGCGGCCAGGATTTCAACAAGAGCCAGTTCAACCGCGCCACCCAGGCGCTGCGCTCGCCGGGCTCCACCTTCAAGCTGTTCGATTACACCGCAGCAGTGGCCGCCGGGGTGAAGCCGGAAGACAAATTCAACGACCAACCGCTCTGCTGGAGCGGCTACTGCCCGCGCAACTTCGGCAACAAGTACTTCGGCCCAGTGACCCTGGCCGATGCGCTCAAGAACTCACTCAACACCGTGGCGGTGCAACTGCTCGACAAGGTGGGCTTCGATGCGGTGATCAACACGGCCCGCTCGCTGGGCATCACCAGGCCCCTGGGGCGCTATTACCCCTTGGCGATCGGCGCCTACGAGCAAACCGTGCTCGACATGACCGCGGCCTATGCAGCGATCAACAATCGCGGCGTGTATGTGCCGCCCACCCCATTCATGAGCATCAGCGGCGCTGATGGCACGGTGCTGTGGAGCCGCACCAAGCAAGGGGATCGCGGCCGGCGCGCCGTTGATAGCGACACCGCCGACACGATGCTCTGGATGCTGCAGCGGGTGGTGAGCGGCGGCACCGGCATCGCCGCCAAGCTGGATGACCGGCCCGTGGCTGGCAAAACCGGCACGTCGGAAGGGGCCCGCGACCTCTGGTTCATCGGTTCGATCCCCCAACTCACCACCGCTGTATGGCTGGGGTACGACGACAACCGCGAGCAAAAAGGCTCCAGTGGTGATGCCGCCTGGGCCTGGAAGCAATACATGACACCGATCGTGAAAGACATGCCGGTGCAGCAATTCCCGCCCAAACCGAAGCTGAAGCGCACCTTCAAGGCACCCGCCGGCGCCCTGCTGCCGCCCGATGGGCAGAAGGAGAAAAAACGGGCCGAACTCACCGCCCCGCCACCGCTTGAGGGGCTGGGCGTACCGGCGCCACCACCAACGGCATCCCCGCTGCGGCCGCGGCCGCAACCACAGCCCACGGCACCCCCGGTGATTGAACTGGCCCCAGGACTTGAGATCATCGAACCCACGGTGAACCCCTTCGAGTGATCGGTTGGATGAGTGGCAACCTCTCGGCGCTGAACTGGCTGGCCCTGCTGCACCCCGTGCTGGCCATCCTGTTCATCTATCCAGTGGCAGGTGCCGCCATCCGGCTGGGGATCCTGGCCCGTGAAAAACGCACGGGCTACAACCCGGCCCTGCCGGCCACGGTGCCCACCGAGCACTGGCAGCACGGCCGCTGGCTGGTGAGTGTCATGGTGGTGGCGATCCTGCTGGCCTACCTGGTGAGCTTCCTGGCTGATCCAACGGGGATCGGCTGGAGCCAGGGGTTGCTGCTGCTGCTGGCCGGTTGCGGCTGCTTCATTGCCCTTGTGGCCCTCTGGGCGGTGCAGCAGCCAGCGCTGCGGGCCAGCTTCACAGCCCTCTGCCTTGGCGGCCTGCTGGGGCTCGGCAGCCAACCCCAGATCCAACGGCTGGCGGATCACCCGCTGCAGCTGAGCTTCTGGCGCTCCCACTACTGGGCCGGCGTGCTACTCACGGCCCTGCTGCTGTTCTCCCTGGCGATCCGGCCGCTGATTCCTGAGGTGAGCCGGCTGCGGCGCCTGCATGTGAGCGCGATGCTGCTGGGCTGCGTGCTGTTTGCCGTGGTGGCGATCACCGGCTGCCGCGATCTGCTGCTGATGCTGGCCGCTGGCTAACAGGGCGCGAGTACCGCCGCAAAGAAGCCATCACCGGGCTGCTCGGGGCTGGGCCAGAGCTCCAGCATCTCGCTGTGCAGCTGCCAGCCGCTCTGCCGCGCCAGAAATGCCTCCACCAGCTGGCGGTTCTCAGCGGGATGCACGGTGCAGGTGGCATACACCAAGCGCCCCCCGGGGCGCACCAAGCGCGCCCCCTGCTCCAGCAACTGGTTTTGCAAGCTGCTGAGCTGCGCAATCGCCGCGGGCTTGAGGCTCCAGCGCGCATCCACATGGCGCGCCAGGGTGCCGAGGCCGGAGCAGGGCACATCGAGCAACACGCGATCAAACCCCTCGGCCTCAAAAGCCTCCAAGGCGGTGGCATCAGCGGCTTCCGTGTGAATGCAGCGCAAGCCAAGGCGCTGGGCATTGGCCTGCACCTGCTCCAACCGCGCCGGGGCACGATCGAGCGC
>JAYKIT010000091.1:0-3434 GCA_035285765.1 Synechococcus sp.
GTGGAGCGGCAACCATCCGTTCTTCACTGGCACCCAGAAGATCCTCGACACCGAGGGTCGTGTGGATCGCTTCATGCGCAAGTACGGCATGGCCGGCGCCAGCACCGACGACGCCAAAGCCGACACCAAGGCTGCCGCCAAGAGCTGATCATCAGGCTGCTGTGCACCAGCTTGCCCAGGCCGGGCGCTCCTGTTGGAGTGTCCGGCTTTTTGCTGGCACAGCGGCTTCGCCACCCCCTTCCCTGCTGAGCCCGTGGACAGTTCCTTTGTGACCGAGCGGCTGGAGGCCACCTGCCGCACCTTTGAAACCCTGGAGCGACAGCTGGCTGACCCCAGCGTGGCGGCTGATCCCGAGCAGCTGCTGAAGCTGGCCCGTGAACGCTCGCGCCTGGAACCGCTGGTGCTGGATTACCGGCGCCAGCAGAACCTGCAGGATCAGCAACAGCAGGCCCAGCAGCTGCTGCGCGACAGTCGCGGTGACAGCGAACTGGAGGCGCTGGCCAACGAGGAGCTCAGCAGCCTCGACCAACAGCTGGAGGAGCTGCAGCAGCGTTTGCGCATCGCCCTGCTGCCCAGGGATCCCCGTGATGAGCGCAGCGTGATGCTGGAGATCCGCGCCGGGGCAGGTGGGGATGAGGCCTGCCTCTGGGCCGGCGATCTCGCCCGCATGTACGAACGCCATGCCCAGAGCCTGGGCTGGCAGGTGCAGCCAGTGAGCGCCTCAGAAGCGGAACTGGGGGGATACAAAGAATTGATCCTGGCCATTCGCGGTGATGCCGTGTTCAGCCAGCTCAAGTACGAAGCCGGTGTGCATCGCGTGCAGCGCGTGCCTGCCACCGAATCCCAGGGCCGGGTGCACACCTCCACCGCCACTGTGGCGGTGATGCCGGAGGCCGATCCGGTGGATGTGCAGCTCGATCCCAAAGACCTGGAGATCAGCACCGCCCGCTCAGGCGGCGCCGGTGGCCAGAACGTGAACAAGGTGGAAACCGCCGTGGACCTGCTGCACAAGCCCACCGGCATCCGGGTGTTCTGCACCCAGGAACGCTCTCAGCTCCAGAACCGCGAGCGGGCCCTGGAAATTCTGCGGGCCAAGCTGCTGGCCCGAGAGCTGGAGGAAGCCGCCGCGGCCGAGAGTTCAGCCCGCCGGGCCCAGGTGGGCAGCGGTGATCGCAGTGAAAAGATCCGCACCTACAACTACAAAGACAACCGCACCACCGATCACCGCTTAGGGCGCAATTTCCCCTTGGAAACCGTGCTCAACGGCCAGCTCAGCGATTTGATCGAGGCCTGCACCCATGCCGATCAACAGCGCCAGCTCGAGGCGCTGGCGGCGGTGCCTGAGTAAGCACCAGGCGCTTCAAGCGCCGATCACATATTTGCGCCACTCGCTGCGCTGACCGCTGCGGATCTGGCGTGTGGCTTCGAAGTAGAGGGTGCTCACCGGCCGGCGCGGCACGCTGCTGAGCGGCATCTCCGCCTCTTTCGGCGTACGGCTGCCCTTGCGCACATTGCAACGCACGCAGGCGGTGGTCACATTCTCCCAGGTGTCCTTGCCGCCACGGCTGCGCGGAATCACATGATCCAGCGAGAGCTTCTCGCCGCGGTAACCGCAGTACTGACAGGTGTGATGGTCCCGCTGAAACACATTGCGGCGGGTGAGGGGTAACTCCTTGAACGGCACCCGCACAAACTGACGCAGGCGGATCACGGTGGGGGCCAGAAAATCCTGGCGCAAGGACCTGGGCTCATGCTCGAGCCCCTCAGCCTTGCCCTTCAGCACCATCACCACGGCCCGTCGCCAGCTGGTGATGTTCAACGGCTCGTAAGACGCATTGAGAACGAGAACGTGTCCCATGCCAGTCCCGCGAGCTGGCGGCATGCTATAGGGAACCTGAGCCAGCTGATGTCAGCGTCGATGCAAAGCTGGCGTGCGGCTCACCAAGCCGCCCTCAACGCGGACACCCCGGTGGTTCAACCCCAGCAGCGGGCCTGGGTGGAAATCGATCGCGAGGCGATCAGCCACAACACCGCCAGCCTCTGCCGCTCCCTGGCTCCGGGGAGCCGCTTGATGGCCGTGGTGAAAGCCGATGGCTATGGCCATGGCGCGGTCACCGTGGCCGAAGCGGCCGTGGCCGGAGGCGCCTCCTGCTTTGGCGTGGCCACCCTGGCTGAGGGGATTGAACTGCGCCAGGCAGGCCTGCAGCAGCCGGTGCTGGTGCTGGGCAACCTGCAGCAAGCCGAGGAGTTTCGCTGCTGTTTGCACTGGCAGCTCAATCCCACCCTCAGCAGCCTGCGCCAGGGGCTGATCGCCAGCAATGTGGCCGTGGCGGCTGGTCGGCCATTGGGGGCACACCTCAAACTCGACACCGGCATGGCGCGGCTCGGGATCGACTGGCAAGACGGCGCCCAGCTGCTGGAGCAGCTCGCCGCTTTAGACGGACTGGAGCTGCTCGGCCTTTACTCGCATCTGGCCGATGCCGACAACCCCGATCAGCAGCTCAACACGCAACAGCAGCAGCGCTTTGAGGCGGTGCTGAGGCGCTGCCGCGAACTGGAGCTGCGCCCCGGGATACGCCACCTGGCCAATTCCGCCGGCACCCTCAGCAGCCGGGAGCTGCACTACGACATGGTGCGGGTGGGACTCGCCCTCTACGGCCAATCGCCGGCTCCGCACCTGGGGCAAGACCTGGAGCTGCGGCCAGCCATGAGCGTGAAAGCACGGGTGACCCTGTTGCGCGATGTGCCGGCGGGCGTGGGCATCAGCTACGGCCATCAGCACATCACCCAGCGAGCCAGTCGCCTGGCAGTGCTCGGGATCGGCTACGCCGATGGGGTGTCGCGGCGGCTGTCTGGTCGTATGCAGGTGCTGGCCAAGGGCCGGCGCCTGCCCCAGGTGGGCGCCATCACCATGGATCAACTGGTGG
This sequence comes from Synechococcus sp., assembly GCA_035285765.1. Lineage (GTDB taxonomy): Bacteria > Cyanobacteriota > Cyanobacteriia > PCC-6307 > Cyanobiaceae > RCC307. The sequence continues at coordinate 2,928 of JAYKIT010000091.1, forward strand.
TGGATGCCACGGCACTACCGGAGCTGGAAATCGGTGATGCAGTCACGCTTCTGGGCCGCTGCGGCGAGGCGGAGATCAGCCCCTGGGAGTGGAGTGAGAGCAGCGGCACAATTCCCTGGGAAGTGCTTTGCAGCTTCAAACATCGCCTGCCCAGGCTGCCCAGTGGGCACTAGCGCTGGTATGGTGTGTCGACCGCTGGAGAGGTGGCTGAGCGGTTGAAAGCGGCTCCCTGCTAAGGAGTTACAGGAGGCAACTTCTGTCGAGGGTTCGAATCCCTCCCTCTCCGTTTCAAAACACCCTGGAAGGTTCATACCCTCCCGACCAAGCCCAACAACCCCCGCAGCACTCAGGTCCTTGGCCGACGCGCTGCGGGGGTTGTGGCTTGGGCAGCCCCAGGCCGCTCAGGCCAACGACGCAATCAACTGGCTGCAGAGCTGGGGCAGCAGCACTTCATCCAGCGCCCGGTCCACCCCTTCAGTGAAGGCCACCAGCAGCATCGGCGGGCAA
>JAYKIT010000092.1:0-23956 GCA_035285765.1 Synechococcus sp.
ACGCCGCCGAGAACGGTTACGGCATCCCTGCGTTCAACGTGAACAACCTTGAGCAGGTGCAGTCGATCATGGAGGCTGCCTACGAGACCGATAGCCCCGTCATCCTGCAGGCCTCCCGCGGCGCCCGCACCTATGCCGGTGAGAACTTCCTGCGCCACCTGATCCTGGCCGCTGTTGAGACCTATCCCGACATCCCGGTGGTGATGCACCAGGACCACGGCAACAGCCCCGCCACTTGCTTCGGTGCTGCCGCCAACGGTTTCACCTCCGTGATGATGGACGGCTCCCTGGAAGCTGACGCCAAGACTCCCGCGTCCTACGAGTACAACGTTCAAGTCACCAAGGAAGTGGTGGACGTGGCCCACGCGATCGGCGTGAGCGTTGAGGGTGAGCTGGGTTGCCTCGGCTCTTTGGAAACCGGCATGGGCGAGGCCGAGGACGGCCACGGCTTTGAGGGCAAGCTCGATCACAGCCAGCTGCTGACCGATCCCGCTGAGGCCGCTGACTTCGTGGCCAAGACCAAGGTGGATGCCCTGGCGATCGCCATCGGCACCAGCCACGGCGCTTACAAGTTCACCCGCAAGCCCACCGGTGAAGTGCTGGCCATCAGCCGTATCGCTGAGATTCACAAGGCCATCCCCAACACCCACCTGGTGATGCACGGTTCCTCCTCTGTTCCCCAGGAATGGCTGGAGATGATCAACAAGTTCGGTGGTCAGATCCCCGAGACCTACGGCGTGCCCGTGGAAGAAATCCAGGAAGGCATCCGCAACGGTGTGCGCAAGGTGAACATCGACACCGATAACCGCCTGGCCTTCACCGCCGCTGTGCGTGAGGCTGCTGCGAAGGATCCCGCCAACTTCGACCCCCGCCACTTCAACAAGCCTGCCCGGGCCTACATGAAGCAGGTGTGCCTCGATCGCTACCAGCAGTTCTGGGCTGCCGGCAACGCCAGCAAGATCAAGCAGCGCGACATCAACTACTACGCCGGTCTGTATGCCAAGGGCGCCCTTGACCCCAAGGCTGCCGTGGCTGCCTGATTCAGCTGAATTTCACGCTGATTGCCATGGGGCCCCTCCGGGGCCCCTTTTTTTTGTTCAATCAGCGCACCAGCTCATCGAGAGCCAGATTCAGGTTCTCTTCCATCACCACACGGCTGCCATCGCTCACGATCACGCGCACCAGGGTGGGGATGCCGCCGTTCTGAGCCTGCAGATAAATCGGCTCCACGTAGAGGAGTCCTTGACCCAGGGGCATCACCAGCAGGTTGCCTTGGATCACCTTGGAGCCATCGCGATTCCAGAGCCCGAACTGCCGGCTGATCTCCGGATCCTGTTCAATCAGGGCTGACACCTGTTGCGGACCCAGCAGCAGGCGCTGCTGCGGGAACAGCACCAAGCGCAATTCGCCATAGGAGCGGATGCTGTTGCGGGCCGCCAGCCAGCTCACCATGTTCGGCCGGCGCAACGGCGTGAACGGCAGCATCAGCACGAACTCCGGCTTTGTTTCCCCAGGCAGTTGCAGGGTGACGTGATACGGCTGCACCTTCACACTGCTGGATCCGTAAATCTCGGTGGGAATGCTCCAGACGTCGTCGCTGTTGTAGAAGGTGCGCACATCGGTTACGTGGAAGCGCAGCAACCGTTCGGCTTGCACGTTGAATTGGGTGATCGGCACCTGCAGGTGTTCACGGATCGCTTTTGGCATGGCGCTGATCGGCCGGAACAGTTCCGGGAAGGCCCGCCGCCAGGTGCGCAGCACCGGGTCTTGTTCGTCGATCACATAGAACCAAGCCTGCCCGTTGAGGGCATCCACCACCACCTTCACCGGATTGCGGAAATAGCGCAGCCCGGCTGGGTTGGCATCGCTGTAGGGGTAGGCGCGGCTGCTGGTGAAGCCGTCCAACAACCAGTACTGATGCTGCTCTTGGCGGTAGCCATCACCTGGGGGCACGTTCACCGTGATCAGGTAGGGCTGGCTTTCAAACTGCAGAAACGGCGCCAGGGCCTTGAGCCGCTGCTGCACCTGCCGGCGCAACAGCAAACGGCTGTCTGGCCTGAGAGAACCGGTGAGCAGCAGCCGCGGTTCGCGCAGATATGCCGCCGCCATCAAGCGCTCCAACGGTTTGCCCAGGGGAATTCCCCCGTTTCCTTTGTAGTGGCTGTAAACGTTTTGCTCTCCATCGGGGTAATCGAATTCGCGCACCTTGGTGGGTGCCACCACGTACTGGGAGGGTGCCGCGCCGAAGTACAGCTGGGGCCTGCCAACGGGGAAAGCGCGCTTGGCATCGGCGTTGCTGATTTGCAGTTGCGCTGAGCCCTGCACCTCACCACTGCGGCCGAGGTTTTTCACGAAGTAGGTGGGCATGCCTTCGGTGGTGTAGGCATTCACGGGTGAAACCGTGAAGCCCTGGCCGTGGGTGAACACCAAGTGAGTGTTGAGCCAGGTGCGTGAGGCGCTCGGTAAATCGCTGACATCGATTTCACGGGCGGCCACCATCACCTGCTGATGGCCGTCGGTGGGGTCACTGCTGAGGGGGTAACGGTCCACCGCCGCCGAGGGGAAGGTGTAGATCAGGCGCAGTTGCTGCAGTTGGCGATTGGCCTTCAGCAGTGGCTGGGTGTCCCAGAGGCGGATGTTGTCGAGGGTGCCCTCGGAGCGATCGAGGTCGTTGCCGCTCAAGCGCTGATTGGGATCGAGGGTGCGCAGCTGCACCGTTTCCAGCCCAAAGGCCCGGCGTGTGGCTTTGATCGTGCGCTCGAGATAGGGGTGCTCCATCTGCAGTTCCCGTGGTTGCACCAGCAGACGCTGAATCACAGGGGTCAGCACCACATCCATCAGAGGCAGGGCCAGGGCCAGGCCCGCTGGAGGGATCAACAGATCGCGGCGCCGCCAGCGCTGCGGCGTGGGCAGCACCAGGCCAACGCTGAGCAGCAGCAGCACAGCGCACAGCAGCAGCTTCAGCGGCAAGCGCACATGCAGGGCCACCCAGCCGGCCCCGGCCACCACCCCATTGCTTTGCACCATCAGCTCAAAGGGAGCCATGGCCGCCATGGCCGCTGCCACCAAGCTCAGGATCGCCAGCTGGGGCCTCAGCACCGCTTGCTGCTGGTGGCTCAGGCCACAGAAGCGCCAATCGGAAAAGCTCGTGCCCTGGCTCAAGCTCAGCCAGAGGCAGGCAGCCAGGCCCACCAAGCCCTGGGCCATCAGCACGCTGAGCACCAGCAACACAGCGGGCATGCGCAGCACTGTGAAGCTCAGATCGAGTCCGGTAACAGGATCGGCCTGAGCAAAGGGGGAGGCCAGCAGGGCTGGCAGCCAGAAGCTCCAGCTGCGTGCCAGGGCGGTGGCTGAGGCCACGATCGCCGCCGTGAGCACGATCCGCAGGGTGCTCAAGGGCCAGCGCAGTAGGGGCAGCAGCAGGCCGATGCCCAGTGCAATCAGCAGCGGCAGCGGCAGTTCCCCCAGCAGGGGGAAGCTGCTGAGGGCGATGCCGCTGAAGGGTTCATCGATCAAGCCGCGCGCCTGCACCAGCAGATAGCTGCAGGCGCTGCTCAGCAAGCCCAACAACAGCAGCAAGGCGAAAGCCAGGCTCCAGCCGCGCAGGGGCAGGAACACGCTTTCGCCGCGGTGGGCCGGGCCCTGGCGCCGCAGCTTCCAGCAGCGGTTGAGCTGCTGCAGTTGCACCGGAATCCCGATCCCCAGCACCAGCGTGAGGGCCAGCAGTTGCAAACCGATGCGCCGCAGCAGCACCACCCCGAGCGAAAACTGCTCAAACCAGTGCCATTCGATCCAAAGCCGCGGCAGCACCACGGCTGCTACCAGGCAGCCAACGCAGCCCCCAACGAGCCAGCGAACGCGGAAGTTGGACAGAATCATGGGCAGAGGCTAGGCAGGGACAGGCTTAGAGCTCAAATGCCATAAAACCCGACCTTCGGGGTCGGGTTTTATGCGCTGCCTTGGTTGTCGCTGCTACGGTTCGCCCATCCGCTTCATCGGTGTGACTTCCGTACTCGCGTCGCGCACGTTCTCCGGCCTGCGCTGCAAGGAATGTGGCCATGCCTATGAACCCACCGCCCGCCACGTTTGCGAAGACGTGTGCTTCGGGCCGCTGGAGGTGGTGTACGACTACGACGCCATCAAGGCCCGCACCAGCCGTGCCTCGATTGAAGCTGGGCCGGCTTCAATCTGGCGCTATCGCGATTTCCTGCCCATCGAGGGAGAGCCCATCGATGTGGGCACCGGTTTCACTCCCCTGCTCAAGGCCAACCGTTTGGCCCGCCGCCTCGGCCTCAAGGAGCTTTACATCAAGAACGATGGGGTGAACATGCCCACCCTCTCCTTCAAGGATCGGGTGGTGAGTGTGGCCCTCACCCGTGCCCGCGAGCTCGGTTTTTCCACCGTGAGCTGTGCCAGCACCGGCAATCTGGCCAACTCCACCGCCGCCATCGCGGCCCATGCCGGGCTCGAGTGCTGTGTGTTCATCCCCGCTGATCTGGAGGCCGGCAAGGTGCTTGGCACCTTGATCTACAACCCCACCTTGATGGCGGTGCGCGGCAACTATGACCAGGTGAACAAGCTCTGCTCTGAGGTGGCCAACACCTTTGGCTGGGGCTTTGTGAACATCAATCTGCGTCCCTACTACTCCGAGGGTTCGAAAACCCTGGGGTATGAGGTGATTGAGCAGCTGGGTTGGCGCCTGCCGGATCACATCGTGGCGCCCCTGGCCTCCGGTTCCCTGTTCACCAAAATCCGCAAGGGTTTTGATGAGTTCATCAAGGTGGGCCTCGTGGATGAGAAGGCCGTGCGCTTCAGCGGTGCCCAGGCTGAGGGTTGTTCCCCCATTGCCCAGGCCTTTGCCGAGGGCCGTGATTTCATCACCCCGGTGAAGCCCAACACCATTGCTAAGTCGATTGCGATCGGCAATCCGGCCGATGGTCCCTATGCCCTGGATATCGCTTCCCGCACCAATGGGTCCATTGCCGCGGTGAACGATGAGGAGATCGTTGAAGGGATTCAGCTGCTGGCTGAAACCGAAGGCGTGTTCACCGAAACCGCTGGTGGCACCACCATCGCCGTGCTCAAGAAGCTGGTGGAGCAAGGCAAGATCGATCCTTCCGAAACCACCGTGGCCTACATCACCGGCAACGGCCTCAAGACCACCGAGGCTGTGACTTCTGCGGTGGGTCAGCCGCTCACCATCGATCCCAAGCTGGCCGAATTCCAGGCCGCCTGGGAGCGTGCCCAGTCGCTGCAACGGGCCACCTGGGAATCTGTAGGCGTCTGACCTGGCGCTTCCCATCTGCTGCAACCCCTTTTCTCTGCTTCTCTGCCATCCATGTCTGTTCAGGTTCTGATCCCCACCCCCCTGCAGAAATTCACCTCAGATCAGGCCAGCGTGAGCCTTGAGGCCAGCAGTGTTGATGAGTTGATCAAGGCCCTTGATGGCGCCTTCCCTGGGCTTGGCAATCGCCTCTGCGATGAGCAAGGCAAGCTGCGTCGCTTCCTCAACATCTACGTGAACAGCGAAGACATTCGCTTTCTCGATAACCAGGCCACGGCTCTGGCTGATGGCGATGAGGTGAGCATCGTGCCGGCCGTGGCTGGCGGCTGATCAGCGCTTGCTGAGGGCCATGGCCTGCGGGTGCATCGCTTCGTAGCGCTCCACCCGCTCCCTGAACTCCTCACCGCTGATGGTTTCCTGTTCGATCAGGAGTACCACCAACGCATCCATCAGAGCCCGGCGGCAGCTCAGCAGCTCCTGAGCCTGTTGCAGGGCTGAACGCGCCAGCAACTGAACCTGCTCATCAATGGCTTTGCCAGTGCTTGCGGAATAATCGTGTTCCGGGCGGGTCCAATCGCGGCCTAGAAACACCTCGCCCCCATCGCGCTCATAGGCCACAGGCCCGAGCACCGAGAAGCCGTAACGGGTCACCATTTCGCGCGCGATCTGGGTCACCATCTGCAGATCACTGCTGGCGCCCTGGGTCACCTCAGCGGCGCCGAACACCACCAGTTCAGCGGCTCGGCCGCCCATGGCCATCACCAAGCGTGCCTGCAGATAGGCCCTGCTGATCAAACCGCTGTCGAGGATCTCCTCCTCCGGGGTGGTGCGGGCAAAGCCCCCCACACCGCCAGCTCGCGGCAAGATCGTGACCTTGTCGAGATCATCAGCGGCAGGCAGCAGCGTGGTGATCAGGGCGTGGCCGATTTCGTGATACGCGATCAGCCGTTTCTTGGCGCTGTCCTGCAGCGGATTGGCACCAAGCCCCATGGTGACCCGCTCGTAGGCATCGTGCATGGCTTGCTCATCGATGCAGCTGCGTTCGCGCCGTGCGGTGAGGATGGCGGCTTCGTTGATCAGATTCGCCAGTTCAGCGCCTGAGAAGCCGGGGGTGCGGCGTGCCCACATTTCCAGCGACACCTCATCACCGAGTGGACGGGTGCGGGCATGCACCCCAAGGATGGCTTCGCGTCCGCGTCGATCAGGCAACTCCACCAGGATCTGGCGATCAAACCGGCCGGGCCGCAGCAGGGCGGTGTCGAGCACATCGGCGCGGTTGGTGGCCGCCAGCAGGATCACCCCGGAGTTTTCCTCAAACCCATCCATTTCGGTGAGCAGCTGGTTGAGGGTCTGCTCCCGTTCATCGTTGCCGCCTCCGATGCCGGCACCACGCTGGCGGCCCACGGCATCGATCTCGTCGATAAAGATGATGCAGGGGGCTTTCTCCTTGGCCTGGCGGAACAGATCACGCACCCGGCTGGCTCCCACACCCACAAACAGTTCCACGAACTCCGAGGCGGAGATCGAGAAAAACGGCACATCGGCCTCGCCGGCAATGGCACGGGCCAGCAAGGTTTTGCCCGTGCCGGGGGGACCCACCAGCAGCACACCGCGGGGAATCTTGGCCCCCAAGGCTGTGAAGCGCTCGGGTTGTTGCAGGAAACTCACCACCTCCTGCAGTTCGCTTTTGGCTTCATTGATGCCGGCCACATCGTCGAACCGCACCGGCACGCTGCCCTCGGGCTGCACCCGGGCCTTGCTGCGGCCAAAGCCCAGGGCTTTCTGGGCCACGTTGGCGGAGCGGCGGAACAGCAGCACCAGCAGGCCCAGCACCAGCACGGCGAGCATGGCGTTCATCAACAGCCCCGCCATGGCGCCTTCCCCTTGGTTCAGCCGCACATCGAGGGGCACGCGGTGGGCCTCAGCCGTGCGCAGCACCTCCTGATCGTTGGGGAACACGTTCACCCTGGCTTGGCTGCCGTCTTTGAACTGCACCAGCACCAGATCCTGGCGTGGCAGCAGCTCCAGCTGTTTCACCTGGCCATCGCGCATGGCCTGAAGCAGTTGGCTGTAACTCGGTGGTGCGCTCGACTCCCTCTGGGGCACAGCTTCTTCCCGTTGGCTGGAGCTTAGCGATTGACGAAGGGACTCTCGAGAGCAGACAATTTCCGTTTGCCGGCAAGAGAGAGCGATGGCCGTTCCCAAGAAGAAAACCTCCAAAGGGAAGCGCGACCAGCGTCATGCCCACTGGAAAGCCAAGGCCCGTGTGGCTGCTCAGAAGGCCCTCTCCATCGGTAAGGCTGTGCTGAGCGGGCGCTCCCAGGGTTTTGTGTACCCGATGCCGAATGAGGAGGCTGAAGCTGAATCCTGAGTTCAGCTGCCCAGCTTGAAGGCTTCGAGCACGATCAGGTACGAGAAGCCGATGCGGAAATTGTCGAGGGCAACCCAGGCCAACCCTGGTTTGCTCCCGGCATAGCGCTGTTTGAGCCGGATGATGGCTTCAAAGCACAGCAGCAGGCCCAGGGCACCCAGGCTCTGCACCTTCAACAAGCTCAGATACAGGCTGGTCACGTTGGCGGCGGCATAGGCCCCGCCGAAGAGGCCCAACAGCCCAACACTTTTTTCAAGCCAGCTGCTGCTCAGCCAACCCAGCAGGCCCTGGCCCAGCTGTTCCAGTACACCGTTGAAGCGGGTGGATTGCAGTGGAGGGCGTTGCATCAGATCAGAGCCTGCAGATCAGCCAGCTCGGTGGGGCCAGCTTCGAGATGCTCCTGCACCAAAGCGGCTTCGGCAAGCTGCGCGGCTGTGCCATGCCAATCACCTGTTGTGATCACCACCTGGAGCCGGGCTGCGCGGGCCGAGCGCAGCCCCTGGGGTGAATCCTCGATGGCCAGCGCGGCAGCGGGATCAAGCTCAAGCTGCGTGAGCGCCTGCAGATAGGCCTCCGGGTGGGGTTTTTTGTGTGCAACGTCGTCGCCGCACACCCAGAAACTGAAGCAGCTCAGCAGCGTGTGATGGCGCTGCAAAAGGGCCTCCACGGCCTGCCTGCCGCTGGTGGTCACCACGGCCTGGGCGATGCCTGCGGCGTGGGCCGCCAGCACCAGCCGTTCCACCCCTGGCCGCAGGGGCACCAGGCCCTGGTTCAGCCGCTGCCGGTAGTGGTGTTGCTTGCGCTGCTGAAGTTGATCAATCCAAGCGGCTGGGTCTGGGCCCGCAGCCTCCGGCTGCTGGCCCAGCTCCTGCATCCAGGCGCGAATGCGTTCACGACCGCCGCTCACCTGCAGCAAGCGCCTGTAGGTGCTGCTGCTCCAGTGCCAGCTGAGGCCAGCTTCGGCAAAGGCGGTATTGAATGCGGGCCGGTGGCCGGCCTCCTCGGTTTCGGCCAAGGTGCCATCCACATCCCAAAGCAGGGCTTGAAGACGGGGCATCATGCGCTGATCACCCGCGAACCCTAAGCGCCTCGTTCCATCCGTCCTTGCCCCAGCCCCTTCCTCCCCCCCCTGAGCCGATTTGGCAGTTGCCCAGCCCCCTGGAGGCCCTGCCTGAGCAAGACCCTCAGCCCCTGCCGCCAGAGCTGATGGCCGTGGTGCGCCGCCGCGGCTTCAGCGATGCAACGGCCCTCAACGCGTTGTTGGAGCCGGAAGCAGCGCCAGCTCCAGGGCGTCATTTCCCTGATCTGCGGCTGGCGGTGGATCGATTGGTGCAGGCCTGCCGTCAGGCTGAGCGTTTGGCGATCTGTGGCGATTACGACGCCGACGGCATGACCAGCACCGCCCTGTTGCAAGGGGTGTTGCAGCGGCTTGGGGCCAGGCCTCAGCCGGCCATTCCCAGCCGTCAGAGCGAGGGGTATGGCCTGAATGCCGCGATGGTGGAACGGCTGGCGCAGGAGGGGATTCGCCTGCTGGTAACCGTGGACAACGGCATCAGCGCCCGCGAAGCCCTCGAGCGGGCCCAGCAGCTTGAGGTGGAGGTGATCGTGACCGATCACCACACGATTCCTGAGCAGCAACCGCCGCTGCTGGCCCTGCTGCATCCAGCGCGCACGCCCAAACACTCCCCCTATCGAGGCCTGGCTGGTGTGGGCCTGGCGTATGTGCTGGCGGCCGCTGTGGCGCGCAAACTGCGCCATCTCGAGGCCCTGCGCACGGCCCTGGATCTGTTTTGCATCGGCACCATTGCCGACATGGCGCCGCTCACCGGTGTGAACCGCCTGTGGCTGCAGGAGGGCTTACGCCAACTGCACCGCTCGCAACTGCCCGGGTTGCGTGCTCTGGCGGAATTGGCGGGTTTGGCGGATCGCCCGATCGATAGCCAGGCGGTGGGCTTTCGCCTTGCTCCTCGGCTCAATGCGGTGGGCCGCCTGGCTGATCCCCAGCTGGCGGTGGAGCTGCTCACCACCGAGGATGCCGAGCGTGCCATGGAATTGGCGGAGCAGTGCGAAGCGCTCAATCGCCAGCGGCGCGACCTCTGCGATGGCATCGAAGCCGAAGCCCAGGCCCTGGTGGAGGCCGATGGGCAGCAGCGGCCTCCGTTTCTGCTGTTGGCCCAGAACCACTGGCATCACGGGGTGATTGGCATCGTGGCTGCGCGCTTGGTGGAACGTTGGGGCCTACCGGTGGCGCTGCTGGCGGGGGAGGGCAACGGGCGGTTGCGGGCCTCGGTGCGGGCCCCGGAGGGTTTTGCGGTGGATACCGCCCTGCAGGCCTGCGCGGATTTGCTGGAGCGCTTTGGTGGTCATCCTGCGGCCGGTGGCTTCACGGTGCGGGCCGAGCACGTGGGGGCCCTGCATGAACGCTTGAGCGAGCAGGCCGCCAGCTGGCTGGAGGGCCGCAGCAGCGCCTTGGTGGTGGCTCCAGAAGCGCTGTTGCCCTTGGCCCGCATCGATCGCGACTTTCTGCACCAGCTCAAACGCTTGGAACCCTTCGGTGCTGGCCATGCCAGCCCCCTGTTTTGGGCCCGGGATTGCAAGGTGCGGCGGCAGCGCTTGCTGCGGGGCGGCCAGCTGCTGCTGGAGCTGGCCGCAGGTGAGGGCACCATCACCGCGATCGCCTGGCGTTGGAGCGGCCCGGAGCCAACCGCTACGCAGCTGGATCTGGCCTTTCGGTTGCGCGAAGACCATTGGCAAGGGCAACCCCGGTTGCAGCTGGAGCTGGAGGCGCTGCGCCCAGCCCAAGGACCGCAGACACTCCTCTGGCGCCGCCGCCGCTGTTACCGCTGTGAGCGGCGCGGTGAGCAGTTGCTGATCCGTAATCCAGAGGGGCGAGAACTGCAGTTGCGCTGGCCTCTCGGTGGGGGGGACAGTTCCGATCCGGCCCTGCTCCATCCCGATACGGCTGAGTTGGTGCAACATGCTGCCCTTGCACTTGGTTTAGTGGCTTGATGGTTTCCACCCCTGCGCCGCGGAACTGGTTCCCTCTGTTGCCGCCGTTGATGCTGCTTGGGGTGGTGATCGGGGTGATTTGCATTCCCCTGAACATGGTGGATGCCCTGGTGGATGAGGTGCTCACTGAGGGCTTTGCCCACGGTTTGCCTCTCTGGGCCAAGCTGCTGCCGCTGCTGGCCATGCCGGTGTTGCTGAAGCTGCAGCAACGCTTGTTTGCCGCAGGCTCTGGCTCCGGCATCCCCCAAACCGTGGCGTGCATCGAAAAGCCGGAGCGCAGCGCTGAGCTGCTGGGCCTGAAACCCCTTCTCATGCGTCTCACGCTCTGGGGCCTGGCAGCTTCGGCGCTGCTGCCCATCGGTCGGGAAGGCCCCGTGGTGGTAGTGGGTGCGTGCGCCGTGTGGCTGCTGCGCCGGAGTCTCACCGGGGCCACAGCGGCGGTGGGTACACCGGTGCTGTTGGCTGCTGCTGGTGGGGCGGGGCTGGCGGCCGGATTTAACACCCCCATGGTGGCGATTGTGTTTGCCGCCGAGGATCTGCTCAAGCGCTTCAACCTGCCGCTGGTGTGGACCGCCATTCCGGTGGCGTTGCTCGCGGCCCTGATCGCTGCGGTGGGCGGTGAACCGATGTTTGCCTACGGCGAGCTGCCCACGTTGATTGAAGGGCCACGCCAGATGTTGTTCGCCATCCCTGTGGGGGTGATGGGGGGCCTGCTCGGGGCGCTGTTCAGTGGCTTGATGCTGCTGTTCACCCGCCGCTTGGCTCCGTTGGCGGCCAAACAGCCGATTCCCCTTGGCTTGCTGCTCGGTGGGGGCTTGAGCCTGATGGCCTTTGGCAACCCCAGGGTGCTGGGTCAGGGTTCAGCGGTTCTGCACGATCTCATCAACACCGGCGGACCCACCTCGCTGCTGGAGGGTTTGGCGGTGCTGGGTGAACGGGTGCTTGGACCGGTGTTGGTGCTGGGCTCCGGTGTGCCTGGTGGCTTGATTGACCCAGCCCTGGCCTTGGGCGCCACCCTCGGAACCATCTTCATGCCCATCTTCACTGGGCACAGTGGCTTACTTGGTTTGATCTGCGGCATGGCTGCCGGCTTGGCGGGCGCCACGCAACTACCGATCTTTGCGGCGATGTTCACGCTCAAATTGTGCGGGGCGCTGCAGTGCATCCCCGCGATGCTGGTGGCCTCAGGGCTTGCGGCTGTCATCAGCCGAGCCCTGCAGCCTCACCCCGTGTATCACGCCCTGGCTGAAGTCTTCATTCAGCGCCTGGAGCGCCGTAGCTGAAGCGATGGCTTCAGAGAGCCCCGCGGCGGTAGAAGAGAATGAAGATCACAGCGGGGCCAGCCAGGGTGATCAGAGCCAGGGCGGCGAAGTTGGCGATCAGATGGAAATCGATGAAGCCCATGGCGGAAGGCACGGAAGCATGTGTGGCGACTTTACGGGGCCTTGCTCTGATTCGCTCCTGCCTCTCCCTACGGCCGTGATGGGTTGTCACAGCTGGCAATGCATCAGTGCCTGCGGGGCCTGCTGCCGTCTCGACCCCGAACAGCGCGCCGAGGCCCTCGAAGCCCTCAGCCCTGAGCAGCGCGAGCAGTACCTCGCCATGGTGGGCCCCGATGGCTGGTGCATCCACTACGACACAGGCGGCCGCCGCTGCCGCATCTACAGCGATCGGCCTGATTTCTGCCGGGTCAGTCAGCTCGCTGCCCTGTTTGAAGTGCATCCCGACGACCACGACGCCTTTGCAATCGCCTGTTGCCGCCAGCAGATCCGTGTCGAATACGGTGGGCGCAGCCTTGAGCTACGGCGTTTTGAGCGGGCCATCCGAACCCCATCCAGTTCTGAATCAAGCGGCTGCTGAGCCGGCGTTGGCCGCACCGGGGGCAGGGGCATTGCGCAGCCCCTGGGTGATTTTCGGTTCCACCTTCACCACGGTGTTCTTGGCCGAGTTGGGCGATAAAACCCAACTGGCCACCTTGTTGCTGTCAGCTCAATCAGGCCGGCCTGGTCTTGTGTTCCTGGGAGCCTCCCTGGCCTTGATCAGCACCTCGCTTGTGGGGGTGCTGCTGGGTCAGTGGTTGTCGCGGCATGTGGCTCCCCGCACGCTGGAACGCCTTGCCGGTTCCTTGATGCTGGTGCTTGGCGTTTGGATTGGTGGCCAAGCTCTGCTCCATCTGCTGAGGGCGAAGTGATGCAGGTGCCACCCGATCTTGCCTTGGTGGGTTCCACGTTCCTGGCTGTGTTTTTGGCCGAGCTGGGCGATAAAACCCAATTGGCCACCGTGGCGATCAGCGGCACCAGCCGCTCACCGCTGCTGGTGTTTCTCGGCAGTGCCTCCGCCCTGGTGCTGGCCAGTTTGATCGGCGCTCTCGCCGGCGGCTCCTTGGCGCGGCTGATTCCTGCTGAGGCGCTGCAGCTGGCTGCCGCTCTCGGTTTTCTGGTGATTGGAGCCCGCCTGGTTTGGGCGCAGGAGCCTGCTGATTAAGCTGAGTGATCGGGCTGCAGCTCCACACCCCAGCCCCTGTGGTTGACGCGTATGAAATTTTCCGTTTCCGACCTGCTGGATCAGCTGCGGGGGGAGTCGGTGCTGCCGGTGGAGGACCTGGAGAAGAAACTGGCCCTCAAAACGGCGGTTGAAAAAGCGCAGCTGGCCTTGGCCCTGCAAGCCCTCGAGCGCGTTGGGGTTCTGCAAAGCGCAGAGGCTGGCATCAGCCGCCAGCCGAACGAGGAGGTGTTTGAGGCCCGTTTGCGTTGCTCCAGCAAGGGCTTCTGCTTTGCTCTGCGCGAGGGCGGTGGCGAAGATGTGTACATCCGTGATCATCAGCTCAATCACGCCTGGAACGGCGATCGGGTGTTGATCAAGGTGACCCGCGAGGGCGGCCGCCGCCGCTCCCCAGAAGGGGGCGTGCAATGCATTCTTGAACGCGCCAACACCACGGTGCTGGCCCAGGTGGAGCGCCAGGGTGAGCAGCTCCAGGCCGTTCCCCTCGATGACCGCCTGCAGAACCCGATTCAGCTGGCTGAAGCGGATGCTTCCCACGCCGAGAACGCCAGCGATGCGGTGGTGGAGGTGGAGCTTGATCGCTTCCCTGTGGGTCAGTTCCCAGCCCAGGGCCATGTGCGCCGCTCGCTGTCGATTCGCGGCAGTGATGCCGACGACCGCGCGCTGCTGATGGCGCGGCATCGCCTCAGCCAAGACGGCTTCAGTGGCCGAGCCACGCTGCGGGTGCCAAGCGAGAACGGGCGTGAGGATCTCACCGCCCTCCCCACCCTGCTGTTTCAAGCTGGCAAGGACACCCCAGCCCTGCCGGCGGTGTCGCTGGAGAGCCTCGACGATGGGGCCCTGCGCTTGTGGGTGCATGCCCCCTCAATCGGTGAGCGGGTGGGCATCGAGACCCCGCTGGAGCGTTGGCTGCGCCAGCAGGGTGAAGCCATCAGCCTGGGCAGCGCCTGGGTGCCCCTGCTCACGGCCCCATTGCAGAAAGCAGCGGCGCTGGCCGTTGGCAAAACCCAGGACACCCTGTCGGTGGCCCTGGACCTCAGTGCTGCCGGTGATGTGCTGCATTACCGCTTCTGCCGCGCCCAGGTGCAGGTGAACGCGGTTGTGGATGGCAAGGCCCTGGCGGCTTTTGTGGGCCGTAAGCCCAAGGCGCGCACCACGCCGGTGGCGTTGAAAGGGCTGAAGGATCAGCTGCCTCTGCTGGAACATCTTCAGGCTGTGGTGGAGCTGCTGCGCCAGCAGCGCCTGGCGGATGGCGGCCTGGAGTTGGCATTGCCATTGCCGGAGCTCGAATCGCTGCAGCACCAGCGCCTGGGATTGCCCGACCAACGCCGCCGTGGCTGGCATGGCGCCTTCGCTGCTGAGGCACCGCTCAGTTGGCTGCGGGAGCTGATGCGCCCCGCTGAGCAGGCTCTGGGTCGCCATTTGGCGGCCCTGGAACTGCCGGCGCTCTACCTCACCAATGCCGCTGCGGACCCCACCGAACTCAATGACCTGGTGAAGCTGGCCATTGGCTTGGATGTTCCGTTGGAACTGGGGGCCGATGGCAACGCGCCGGCGGCGCAAGCGCTGGCTGAGGCGTTTGCTGGCACCGATCGCAGCCGCGTGCTGCAGCAGCAGTTGCGCGATGTGACCTGCCCTGTGGTGATCAGCGCCGAGCCTGGTGCCAATGCCCTCGCGGCGGAAGCTAAGGCCTATGCCCCCTGGTGTTGTGCCTCATTGCACTACACGGCCATCTGGAACCAGATGCTGTTGGCGAGCCTGCTCACCGAGGGCAAGGATCGACCCAGCGTGCGCCACAAGAACCGCTTGGATCTCAGCAGCGACAGCTGCCACGGCCAGGTGGAGTGGGCCCTGCTCACCCCCAGCGCGCTGGCTCCCTATCAGGAGGCCATGGGGAGCGGCCTGGTGAATCGGTTGAATGCCCGCGCCCGGCTGGCCGATGAAGCGGAAGCTGATTGCCTGGCGCTGGTGCAGGCCCGCGGTGCGGAAGCCTTGGTGGGTCAAACCATTGAAGGGCGCATCAGTGGCATCCAGAGCTACGGCTTTTTCGTGGAGTTACCTCCCACCCAGGTGGAGGGTCTGGTGCATGTGAGCTCCCTTAAAGATGATTGGTATGAGTACCGCTCTCGCCAGCACCGCCTGGTGGGTCGCAAGAACCGCCGCACCTACAAGTTGGGCGACAGCGTGGAGGTGGAGGTGCTGAAGGTGGATGTGTTGCGCCACCAGATCGATTTGGCTGTGGTGCTCGCGGAGGGGGATTACAGCGTGGATGAGGCCGATTGCGACACCGACGCCGACGGCGATGATGCCGACAGCTGAAGCCGGGTCCGGCGCTCCGCTGCTCCTGGCTGTTTGCGGCGCCTCGGCCCAGGTGCTTGCGCTCCGGGCGCTTCAGCTGCTGCTGGAGGCCGGGGAATCGGTCGAGCTGGTCATCAGTCGCGGTGCCTTTGAGGTGTGGCGCGCGGAATTGGGGCTGGTGCTGCCGGTGGCACCCGCTGAACAGGAGCGCGTCTTGCGCGATCGCTGCGGCACTGATTTGGGCCAGCTGCGCTGCCATCGCTGGAATGATCAGGCTGCGCCACCGGCCAGTGGCAGTTACCGCCTACGCGGGATGCTGATCCTGCCGGCCTCCATGGGAACCGTGGGGCGCATCGCCTCAGGCATCGCCACGAACTTGATTGAACGTTGCGCGGATGTGCAGCTCAAAGAGGCGCGCCCCCTGGTGATTGCGCCGCGCGAAATGCCATGGAATCTCATTCATCTGCGCAATCTCACCGCTCTGGCGGAAGCGGGTGCCCGAATTGCCCCACCGGTGCCAGCCTGGTACCACCAGCCTGAAACCCTGCAGGACATGGTGGATTTCATGGTGCTGCGCACCCTCGATCTGTTTGGGTACGACCTGGCGCCGCTGCGGCGTTGGGATGGCCCGATCAGCGACACGCCGCAACGGCCATGAGGCGCTGGCTGCTGGTGCCGTTGCTGCTGCCCTTGCTGGCAGCCCTTGTGGTGGGTGTGCTCAATTTGCGGGCCCCCACGCGATTGCGTTTGCTGATCTGGCTGAGTCCGCCGCTGCCCCTGGGCAGTTGGGTGTTGCTGGGCGCCGCTGGTGGCGCGCTGCTGGCCGCCGCCGCCGGTTTGAGTGCTGCTGCTCCTGGCGAGCCGGTGATGGTTCGCCGGCAGCGAGTGGTGGCCCACGAGGAGCCCGAGGCCCAGGTCTGGGATTCGGCGCCTGCGGGCCCCGCGCCTGAACCCTGGCCGGAGCGATCACCCCATGAGGCTGCCCCCACGGTGTCGGTTCCATTCCGCGTGGTGCAGCGCGGCAGGCCTGCTGCTGCTGCCGCAGCGGCAGCGCCAGTGCAACGGGATGAGCCTGAGGACGACTGGGGGGAGACCCGCTCGGATGAGGAGTGGTGAGTAGCCTGCTCGGCAGCCTCCCCGTGCAGCGCTTGACCGATTCGGCCGCCCCCTCCGACAAGCCCGCAGCAGCGAAGCCCAAAGCTCCCAAACCGGAGGACAAACCCTTCGCTGAGTTCGTTCCCCAGTTGTTGCTGCCGGCGCTGGAGAAGGAGATTCAGAGCTATGGCGGTCCTGCCCCCTCGCTCACCCTGGAGCAGGCGCCCATGCCTGTGGTGGGGGAATCCTGCTGGTTGGTGCGCGGCGAACTGCCCGGTGAGCGGCGCTTCTGGCTGTGTTTCACCACAGACGACATCCAGGCTCCGAAAACCTTCGCGGTGGCTGAGGCCGGTTCAGAGCCCAGTTTGCTCGAGTCATTTTTGATCGATGAAAAGCGCATCACCCTGGCGCTGCTGGTGAGCCGAACCGTGCAAAGGCTTAACGGTCAGAAGTGGCTGGGGCCGAACTGACGGCCGGGGCGCCTACGATGGCGTTCTAGACATTTCGTGCCGACCGGATGGTTCCCCCCAGCGCTCTAGCCGAAGCTCCTCGCCCCAGCGGTGAACCCGCCATCAAGGATCCGGTGAAGGACACGATCCTCACCCCGCGCTTCTACACCACCGATTTCGAAGCGATGGCCGCCATGGATCTGCGGCCGAATGAGCAGGAGCTGGAGGCGATCTGCGAGGAGTTCCGCAAGGATTACAACCGTCATCACTTCGTTCGTAACGGCGAATTTGAGGGCGCTGCCGACAAGCTCGATCCCGAAACCCGCCGGGTGTTCATCGAGTTCCTCGAGCAGAGCTGCACCTCGGAGTTTTCTGGTTTCTTGCTCTACAAGGAACTCAGCCGTCGCATCAAGAACCGCAACCCGCTGTTGGCGGAGTGCTTTGCCCACATGGCACGCGATGAAGCCCGTCATGCCGGTTTCTTGAACAAGGCCATGGGGGACTTCGGCCTGCAGCTTGACCTGGGCTTCCTCACCGCGAACAAGGCTTACACCTTCTTCAAGCCCAAGTTCATCTTTTACGCCACCTACCTCTCTGAGAAGATCGGCTACTGGCGCTACATCGCCATCTATCGCCATCTCGAGAAAAACCCCGATAGCAAGATCTTCCCGATCTTCAATTTCTTCGAGAACTGGTGCCAAGACGAGAACCGCCACGGCGATTTCTTTGATGCCCTGATGAAGGCTCAGCCCAGCTCCGTGCGTGGGTTCCAGGCTCGTTTGTGGTGCCGCTTCTTCCTGTTGGCGGTGTTCGCCACCATGTATGTGCGTGACGTGGCCCGCAAGGAGTTCTACGAAGCCCTCGGCCTTGATGCGCGTGAGTACGACAAGTACGTGATCGCCAAGACCAACGAAACCTCGGCCCGTGTGTTCCCCGTGGTGCTCAACGTGGATCACCCCAAGTTCTATGACCGCCTCGAGCGCATCGTGAACAACAACGATGCCCTGGCCAAAGCGGAAGAAGGTGGCGCTCCGGCTCCTGTGAAGCTGCTGCGCAAGCTTCCCTTCTGGACCGCCAACGCCCTGGAGATGGCCAAGCTGTTCCTCACAGCGCCCATCCCCAGCGACAAGTTCCAGCCCGCCATCCGCTGACGTTTCTGTGAGTTTTCTCGAATCCTTCTGGCCCCAGCGGCTTGAACAGCTGCTGGCGGCCGGTCGTGCCGCGGGTGCCGATCTTGTGGAGATTTTCCTGGAACGGGGGGATCGCCTGGGGGTGTTGGCGGAGCAGGAGCGGGTCACCAGCGTGAGTCCCTCCTTCGCCACCGGTGCCGGTATTCGCGTGTTCCGCGGTGCTTCAGAGGGATATCGCGATGGCTTTGTCAGCACCAATGACCTCACGGAGCAGGGCCTGCTGCAGGCCCTCGATCAGGCCCTGGGGATGCTTGCTCTGCAGCGACCCAGTGCTGCATCGGGCCAACCCTCCGGCTTTGAGGGACTGGGCGGTTTGATCAATTACGGCGAGGGCAAACAGGATTGGTTGCAACGCTGTCCTGATGTGCAGTTGATCGCTGAGCGGCTGCTGCAGGGCACCGAGCGTCTCGCAGCCCACGGCCAGCATTTGCAGGCCCGCCGTGGTAACTATTCCCGTGATTGGCAAGAGGTGTTGGTGGCGGCCAGTGATGGCACCTTTGCCCGTGATCTGCGGTTGCATCAAACCCTGGGCCTGAGCGTGCTGGCTGCCGATGGCGACCACCGCGCCAGCGTGGCGCGTCGCTTCGGCAGCACCGATCACCCTGAAGATCTGATGGTGTGGGATGCCGATGGCACCGCCCGCGATATCACCAGTAGCAGCGCCACCATGCTGTACGCCGATTACGTGGATGCCGGCACCTATCCGGTGGTGTTGGCCAACAAATTCGGCGGTGTGATTTTCCACGAGGCCTGCGGCCACCTGTTGGAAACCACCCAGTTGGAGCGGGGCACAAGCCCATTTGCTGGCCGCATTGGTGAGGCCATTGCCCATGAGGCGGTGACCGCCATCGATGAGGGGCTCTCGCCCCAATCCTTCGGCAGCCTGTCGATGGATGATGAAGGCCAGCAGCCCCAGCGCACCACGTTGATCGAGAACGGTGTGCTCAAGGCGTTTCTGTCTGATCGCGCCGGTGAATTGCGCACCGGCCAGCCGCGCACCGGTAGTGGCCGGCGCCAGAGCTATTCCTTTGCCGCTGCCAGCCGCATGCGCAACACCTTCATTGCGGCCGGCCCCCACTCGCCCCAAGAGCTGATCGGATCCATCGATCGCGGCCTCTATTGCAAGGTGATGGGGGGTGGCAGCGTTGGCCCCACCGGTCAGTTCAATTTCTCCGTTGAGGAGGGTTATCTGATTGAGGATGGTGAGCTGGGCAAGCCGGTGAAGGGGGCCACCTTGATTGGCGATGCGGAAACCGTGATGCCTCGCATCTCAATGTGTGCGAATGATCTCGATCTGGCGGCAGGATTCTGCGGGTCGGTCAGCGGCAGTGTTTACGTCACGGTGGGGCAGCCCCACGTGAAGGTGGATGCCATCACCGTGGGGGGGCGCTGAAATGTTGGATCCACAGCAGCTCCAAGGCCAGCTCGAGCAGCTGGCGCGCCGTTATGGCATCAATCAGTGGGACCTCGGCGCCACCAGCAGCACCGATCTCTCGGTGCAGGTGGACCGTGGTGAGCCCAGGCAACTGAAGGGTTCTCAGCGCAGTGCTGTCACTGTGCGCGTTTGGAACGCAGAAGGTCGGGTGGGCATCACCAGCAGCACCGACCTGTCTGCTGAAGGGTTGGAGTTGGCCCTCAAGGGTGCCTCTGCAGCCAGTGCGTTCGGTGATCTCGAGGAGCCACCGGGTTTGTCCTGCCGCTCCACTGAGGCGCTGCAACCGATCGAGCGGCCATTGCGGGAGCCCCAACCGATCCAAACCATGCTCTCCACCCTGCTGGATGCGGAGCGGCAACTGTTGGATCGCCATTCCAGCATCAGCACCGTGCCGTACAACGGGCTGTCTGAGCGCAGCGGTGAGCGGATCTATCTCAACAGCATTGGATCCCAGCGCCACGAACGGCTGAGCACCAGTTCGATCTATCTCTATGCGCGCGCTGAGCAAGAGGGGCGCAAACCCCGCAGTGCCAGTGCTGTGCGCATCGGCCACGGATCCGCCGATCTCGATGTGCAGGGCTGCATCGATGAGGCTGCCGAGCTCACCATCAGCCACCTGGATTACGCCCCGATTGAAACCGGCACCTACACCTGCGTGTTTTCGCCGGAGGCCTTTCTCGATCTGATTGGCGCCTTCAGCAACATCTTCAATGCCCGATCGGTGCTGGATGGCCTCAGCCTCTCCAAGCGTGATTCCCTCGGTCAGCAACTGGCTGTGCCCTTCCTCAGCCTCTGGGATGACGCCCGCCATCCCGCCAATCTCGGGGCCTCGGCCTTTGATGGCGAAGGCACTCCAACGGCGCGGTTGCCCCTGATCGATGGTGGCGTGTTGAGCCATTTCCTCCATAGCGAGGGCACTGCACGCCAGTTCGGTGTGCCCCCCACCGGTCATGCCGGGATGGGCGCCAAGGTGTCGGTGGGTCCTGATTGGTTCGAGATCGGCGCCACCCCCGGTGCTGGCTGTGGTGACACCTCCTTGAATCGCCACCAGGCCGATGGTGTGGTGTGGATTGATTCGCTCTCGGCCCTGCATGCCGGTGTGAAGGCCAGCCAGGGTGCGTTTTCACTGCCGTTTGATGGCTGGTTGGTGAAAGGTGGCGAGCGCCGTTCAATTGAGGCGGCCACCGTGGCCGGGGATATCCGCGCCGTGCTGCGCTCGATCCTGGCTCTGGAAGGACAGGCCAAACTCACCCCCGATGGGCTCTGTCCCCATGTGTGGGTGGAGGGCTTGGCCATCACTGGCGAAGCGGAGTGAAGGTTCTGTTCTGGGGCACACCGGCCTACGCGGTGCCCAGTTTGGAAGCGCTTGTTGCCGCTGGCCATGAGCTGGTGGGGGTGGTGACCCAGCCGGATCGCCGCCGCGGCCGGGGCGGGGCGTTGATGCCATCGCCGGTGAAGGCGCGGGCCCAGGAGCTGCTGCCTCAGCTGCCGGTCTTCACCCCTCAGCGCATCCGCCGTGAACCCGAGCTGCAGGCGCAATTGGCGGCCCTCGGCGCTGACATCTCCGTGGTGGTGGCCTTTGGTCAGCTGCTGCCCCCTGAAGTGCTGCAGCAACCGCCCCTGGGCTGCTGGAACGGCCATGGCTCACTGCTGCCCCGCTGGCGCGGTGCTGGGCCGATTCAGTGGAGCCTGATCGAAGGCGATCTTGAAACCGGCGTGGGCATCATGGCCATGGAGCCGGGGCTGGATACCGGCCCTGTGTTGCTGGAGCGTGCGCTCTCCATCGGCTTGCTTGAGAATGCCGGCCAGCTGGCCAAGCGCCTCAGTGTGCTCACCGCCGAGTTGTTGGTGGAGGCGCTGCCCCGCATTGCCGCGGCTGGGCCAGGGCCTGAGGCTGAGCGCCTGCAGCGGCTCGGGGTGCGCCATCAGAGTGAGGAGGGAGTCAGCCTGGCGCGCTTGCTCACCAAAGACGACTACTGCATCAGCTGGGATGAGCGCGCTCTGGTGATTCATCGCCGCGTGATGGGGCTTCACCCTGGGGCGTACTGCCTCTGGGGCGACAAGCGTTTGAAGTTGCTCGAAACCGAACCGCTGGTGCAGCGGCTGGCTGATCAGCTCAGCCCAGAGGCCGCTGAACTCAGCGCGCGCAGCTGGCCTGCGGCCCAGCCTGGGGCTGTGTTGGAGGCCGTGAAGGGGTTGGGCCTGGTGATCGCCACCACTGGTTGCCCGCTGCTGCTGCGCCGGGCTCAGTTGGAGGGCAAGGGGCCCAGCAGCGCGGATGCCCTGATCCAGCAGCTCAACGGCTAACGATCCACAGCAGCCGACCCCAGATCACGCTTTGGCTGATGCTCAGCAAGCCCAGGCCGATGCAGATCGGGCAATGCAGCGGGCCCATCAGCGCTCTCCGGCGGGGGTGTGGTGGCTGCAGCGCTCGCATGGGCCTTCCGGTAACACCGCGCAGCGCAGCAGCGGGCTGCGGGCGTTGAAGGCACAGCTGGGATCACCGATCACCCAGGTGTTGTGCCACCAGCGGGCATCGCTCGGTTGGTTCTGGGCTTTCACCTCCAGGGCCACTCCCTGGAGGCGGTAACGGCCCGAGCGCAGTTGATAGCGGTGGCGGCGCTGCAAGACCAGATAGGAGGTTCCAGCCACCTCCATCCAGCGCCCTGGCTGGGGCACCTCCTCGAGATTGAGCCGATGCAGCACCTGGCGGCTGCCGGCTCGGATCAGTTCCACCGCCAGTTGTTCGGGCCGATCGGCACCGTTCAAGAGCTCGCCTCCTGTGCCTCCTCACTCTGCCGTGAGAAGCCCCAGAGGAACAGAACCCCCACCAACAGCAACAAGGCCCATTCCGGCAGATCCCAGCCGGGATTCACCACCCGAGCGCTGAGCTGCAGGCCCACCAGGCCCACGGCCAGAAATCCAGCTGATTCCAGGCGGCTGTAGCGCTCTAGCAGGGCAATGAACAAGCCGGAGCTGAGGCGCAGCGCCAGGATGCCCACCAAACCGCCGGTGATGATCAGGCCGAGGCGATCGCTCACCGCCACCGCGGCGGCCACGCTGTCGAGGGAGAAGGCCAGATCGGTGATGGCGATCGTGACCGCCGTGAGCGCCAATGGTTTGGCTGCTGTGGTGAGCGTTTCAGCGTTGCTGGTGGTGATTGATTCCTCAACCGAATCGCTGGCGTCATCGCCAGCAACTCGGCCGATGAAGTGGCTACCGCAGAGCCAGAGCAGGTAGGCGGCTCCTGCTGCCATCAGGGGCCTGAAGTTCAGCACCCAGCGGGCCGCCACGATCAGCAGGATGCGGAAGATCAGGGCGAACAGCAGCCCCAGATTGAGGGCCCGCTGCTGGGCTTCGGCCCCCACTTCGCGCCGGGCAATGGCCGCCAGGGCGATGGCGTTATCGGCTGAGAGCACAATTTCAAGCCCGATGAGCACCGGCAGCAGCAGGGCCACCTCCTGCCATGCATCGGCCGCATGGATCAGCGGGGTGAGAACGGAGCTGGTGGAGGCCTCCATAGCAGCGGTCCGCCTCGGGCAATCGGGCAGCTTAGAAAGCTGCGGACTAGAACTGGCAGGCAGCTCGGGGTTGGCGATGGCATCGGAGCCTGTGGCAGGGGTGGTGGAACTGCTGCATGTGGATACCCAGCGGGTGATCGTGCGGGTGAGTGCGTTGGCGGGCCGGCAACAGCTCTCGGCTTTGGGGGAAGCGGCCGGCGCCGAGCAGGCTGAAGATCGGGCCCGCCAGCGCCTGCAGCAGGCCCTGGCTCGCTTTGGTGGTGCTGCCTCTGCTGTTCCAGCCGCCCCTTCTGCTCCTGTTGCCCCGCAGCAGTGGCCCGTACAAACGCCACCACCCACTCCCACTCCCACTCCCGCAGCTTCTCCTGCTGTGCTGCCCTCTGAAGCAGCCCCAGTGACTGCTGCAGCGCCTGAAGCCGATCCCACTGAGCCCCCAGCCGAACCGGAGGACTGGAGTGAGGAGCTCACCGCTGTGGAGATGGAGCTGCAGCGCCTGGGCTGGGATCGCGATCAGGAGGGCACCTACCTGCAGCGGGCCTTTGGCCACCCCAGCCGCAGCCGCCTGGTGAATTACGCCGATATGGTGAGTTATCTCAAGGCTTTGCGTTGTTTGGAGCCGGGTTGTTCAGCGGCTTCTGCTGTTGTGCCACTCCGCCGCTCTGATCTGTTGCGCTGCAGTGATGAGTTGTTGGGGCAATTGCAATGGGGTGCCGCCCAAGGGCGGCAGTTCCTGGAGGAGCAGTTCGGCAAGGGCAGCCGGCAGCAACTCAGCGATGAACAATTGCTCGTCTTCAACCAGCAG
>JAYKIT010000093.1:0-7319 GCA_035285765.1 Synechococcus sp.
GCCTCCTCATCCACTCCGCTCACCATCACGCGATGGGCAATGCCCGCCTGCTCCAGCAGACGGCGGCGCGCCGGAGAGGCGGAAGCCAGCAGCAGGGTCATGGAGCCGGTGCCTAGGGTTGCCCCCATGCTGAGTCCCACCAGTGCCCCTTGTGATCCCCACTCGCTGGCGCGGGCGGCGGAAGCCCTGCCCTGCTTACCGTTCCGGCGCAGCTTCTATGAGGCGGCCATCGAGGCGCCCCTGAGCAGTGAGCAGGTGTGTGGCCGCAGCGATTGGTGCAACCGAAGCCTCAGCGCCGATGCCACCGAAGACCTGTTCATCTGGTTGATCCGTTTGGGGGTGCTGCGGCGCGAGGTGGATGGCCAGGGGCTCACAGCCCGGGTGCGCCTCACCCCGATGGGGCGCCAGCTGCTGCAGCGCTGGCCTGATGCGTTACCAGCCGCCGGGCCGCTGCAGCGGCTGCGGCACAGGCTCAGGCGCCACTGGCCACGGCTGTGAGCCATCCCAGACCCCTGATGGTGCTCGGCACCAGCAGCGGAGCCGGCAAATCACTGATGAGCGCCGCGCTTTGCCGTGTTCTGTTGCGCCGCGGCGAGCAACCGCTGCCCTTCAAAGGGCAGAACATGAGCAACAACGCCTGGGTGGATCAGGCCGGTGGCGAGATGGCCTACTCCCAGGCGCTGCAAGCCTGGGCGGCGGGGCTGGAGCCCCAGTGCGCCATGAACCCGGTGCTGCTCAAGCCCCAGGGGGATTCCACCAGCGAGGTGATCCACGGTGGCCGCAGCGTGGGGCAAGCCAGGGCCGAGAGCTACTACCAGGAATGGTTTCAACCGGGCTGGCGCGCCATCCGCGCTGGCCTCGATGCGTTGCGCGCGGCCCACCCCGGCGGACGGCTCGTGCTCGAGGGGGCGGGCTCACCGGTGGAGGTGAACCTGCAGCATCGCGATCTCACCAATCTGCGACTGGCCCAGTTTCTGAGGGCCCGCTGCCTGCTGGTGGCCGACATCGAGCGGGGCGGCGTGTTCGCCCAGATCGTGGGCACCCTGCAACTGCTGCGGCCGGTGGAACGGCCCCTGATCGGCGGGCTGCTGATCAATCGCTTCCGCGGTCGCCGTTCGCTGTTTGATCAAGGCGTGGCGTGGTTGGAGCGGCACACCGGCGTGCCGGTGCTGGGGGTGATGCCCTGGCTCGATGAGGTGTTCCCGCCGGAGGATTCGCTGGATCTGCTGGAGCGGCGGCCCTGCAAGGGCGAAACGGAGCTTGAGCTCGCCGTGCTGCGCTTGCCCTCGCTCAGCAATTTCTCCGATCTCGATCCACTGGAAGCTGAACCCAGCGTGCGCTTGCGCTGGATTCGCCCCGGCGAACCGCTGGGTCAGGCCGATGCCGTGGTGCTGCCTGGCAGCAAACAAACCCTCCGTGATCTTGATGCTCTGATCAGCAGTGGGCTGGGGGAGCAGGTGCGTCAGCACGCCGCCGCTGGCGGTGCTGTGTTCGGCATCTGCGGCGGCATGCAGATGCTGGGTGAGCAGCTCGACGACCCCGATGGCCGGGAAGGGGGCCAACGGCGCAGCGCCCAGGGCCTGGGGTTACTGCCGCTGCGCACCTGCTTTGGCGGCAGCAAAGCCCTGCGCCAGCGCCAGGAGATCAGCCACTGGCCCGCCAGCGCCGGATGCCTGCTGCAGGGCTTCGAGCTGCATCGCGGCAGCAGCCAAGCCCATGGCAGCTGCCAACCCCTCTGCGCTGAGGCCCCTGAACTGGGCTGGGTTCATGGCTCGGTGGCGGGCACCTACCTGCATGGCGTGTTCGACAACGGCCCCTGGCGGCGCCACTGGCTCAACCAATTGCGGCAACGCCGCCAGCTGCCGCCGCTACCGCTGGATCAACCGCACCACGGCCAGCAGCGCGATCTGCTGCTGGATCGCCTTGCTGATGCCTTTGAGGCCCATGTGAATCTGGAGCCGTTGCTGCAGCCCTAATGGCCTCTCCTGAAGCGATCAAGGTGCGCTGGCCCGATGGCCGCACATCAGTGGTGCCAGCAGGTGGCGATTGGCTGGTGGAGGCCCGCGCCGCCGGGGTGAGCATCCCCACCGGCTGCCTCGGGGGCAGCTGCGGCGCCTGTGAAATCGAGGTGAATGGCGAGCTGCTGCGGGCCTGCATCAGCAGCATTCCCAGCGCCACCAGCACGCTTGAGGTGGAGTTCGCCAGCGATCCCCACTGGTGAGGCTCAGGCCTGAATCAGGCCGCCACCCAGGCACACCTCACCGTTGTAAAAAACCGCAGCCTGGCCTGGGGTGATCGAGAACTGGGGCTCGACAAATTCCAGCCGGCAGCGGTGGGGACGCTCCGCAGCGTGATCCGCAGCGGTGGGCTCCAGTGGAATCAACTGGGCCCGTTCAGGCGCGCTGCGATAGCGCACCTGCACCTCGACGGCCATTGGACCGCTCGGCGCAGGGATCGACACCCAGTTCACCGCCCCCACCACGCAGTCGCTACGGGCTGCCTCAGCGCGGGGGGCCACCACCACCTGGTTCATGGCGGCATCGAGCCGCACCACATGCAAAGGCTCACTCCAGGCCACCCCCAGCCCTTTGCGCTGACCGATGGTGAAGTGCTCGATCCCATCGTGGGAGCCCACCACGCGGCCATCCCGCAGCACGATCTCCCCAGCCCGGGGCGGCAGATAGGCATCAAGAAACGCCTTCATCGAGCCATGGTGATCCGCCAGGCAGAGATCCTGGCTTTCCGGTTTCTGGGCCGTGCGCAGGCCATGGCGCTCGGCTTCGGCGCGGGTGTCGCTCTTGGTGAGCTCCCCAAGGGGAAACACCAAACGCCCCAATAACTCCTGGGGCAGGTCATAGAGGAAGTAACTCTGGTCCTTGCGGGTGTCGAGGCCACGCAGCAGCTGATGGCAACCGTTATCGCTCACGGCCGCAGGGCGCACCCGGGCGTAGTGGCCGGTGGCGAGGCGCTCAATGCCGCGCTCCTGCTCCGCCCAGCGCAGCATCGGCCCGAACTTCACCTCGCGATTGCAGCGCGAGCAGGGCAAGGGGGTGATCCCATCGCCATAGCCCTGAACCAGGAAATCAACGATCTGCTCTTTGAAGTGCTCACGGAAATCCACCACGTGGTGGGGCACCTGCAGCTGCTCGCAGATCCCTGCGGCATCCACCAACCCCTCGGCGCAGCAAGCCCCCTTGCCGCTCATCAACCAGAGCGTGAGCCCCTCCACCTGCCAACCGGCCTCCACCAGCAGCGCCGCGGTGAGTGAGCTGTCGACACCGCCGGAGAGCCCCACCGCCACCCGGTGCTCTCCGGGCCAGGCCTGCAGCCGCTGCAGGGCCTCAGCCCCGGCGGGGGTGGCCGCCAGGGAGGCATCACCGGCAACAGGAATCGCTGAGAAACGGGCCAAACCAACAAACGACCGGGTTCAAGGGCCGATCGGCACGATCTCTCCATCATGGAACTGCCCCCACCCCGCCCCCCTGTGGTGCAGCCCAGCTGGCCCCCGGCCGATGCCCACCACCTGCTGCTGAACAGCGCAACGATGCAGGGGCTGGAAGCCGATCTCTTCGCCAGCGGGCTGCCGGTGGCGGCCCTGATGGAAAAAGCGGGGCTTGGCCTGGCAGAGGCGGTGCTGCAGTGGCCGCTGCTGGAGCAGCACGGGCTGCTGGTGCTGGTGGGGCCTGGCCACAACGGCGGTGATGGCCTGGTGGTGGCCCGCGAGCTGCACAACCGCGGCCGTGCCGTGCGGATCTGGAGCCCCTTCAGCGCGCACAAGCCCCTCACCGCCAGCCACCTGCGCCATGCCGAATGGCTGGGGATTCCGCGGCTGCACAGCCCCCCCGATGCCAACGAGCCCGCACTGTGGCTCGATGCCCTGTTCGGGCTGGGGCAACGGCGCCCCCTGCAAGGGGAGGTGGCCCAGGTGCTGCAGCAGCGCAGCTTGAGCAAGCAACCGCTGTGGAGCATTGATGGGCCCAGTGGCCTCTGCAGCGACAGCGGGGAACCAACGGGGCCCATCACCGCGCGCTGCAACCGCACGCTGGTGGTGGGGGCCTGGAAACAGGGGCTCTGGCAGGACTGCGCCATGGCCTGGGTGGGGCAGCAACAGCGCATCGAGCTGCAGCTGCCCACGGCTCTGCTGGAGCGCTGGGGCGCCGGCGCGGCGCGCGGGCTCTGGAGCAGCGATGCGCAAGCCGCTGGTGCGCCTGAGGTTGGCTCGGATCGTGCCGCCAGCAAACACGGCCGCGGCCGCCTGCGGGTGATCGCCGGCAGCCAGGCCTATCCCGGTGCCGGCCGCTTGGCCCTGGAGGGGGCCAGTGCCACGGGCCTCGGCTGGCTCGAAGCCGTGCTGCCCAGCCCCGTGGACCAGCAGCTCTGGCAGGTGCTGCCCCATGTGGTGCTCAAGCCAGACACCGCCCCGCTGGAGCGCCTGGATGCCGTGGTGTTTGGCCCGGGGCTTGCAGGCGGCAGCCTGCCCAGCGGCCTGCAGGCCTTCAGCGGACTGCTGCTGCTCGATGCCGATGGACTCAATCGCCTGGCGGCCACCGGTGAGGCCAGCCAATGGCTGCGCCAGCGCGGCGGCCCCACCTGGATCACCCCCCATCGCGCCGAATTTGAACGGCTCTTCCCCGAACTGGCCGCAGCTCCACCCCTGCAGGCCGTGGCAGAAGCGGCGCAGCGGTGCCGCTGCAGCGTGCTGCTCAAAGGCGCCCACAGCCTGATCGCCTCAGCCGATGGCGCGGTGCATCAACTGCTGCAAAGCGATCCATGGGCAGCCAGGGCCGGCCTTGGTGATGTGCTGGCGGGCTACAGCGCTGGGATGGGGGCCATGGCCCTGGCTGCCGGCCATCAGGCCGCCAGCCCAAATTTCCACGCCGTGCTGGCCCTAGCCGCGCTACAGCACGCCTCAGCCGGAGTGAACTGCGCCGCTCGCGGCCGCGGCAGCGCCTCACCGCTGGCCGTGGCCCAACAGCTGCAGCAGCCGCAGCGGCAGACCCGCTGAACCCATCAGCCCAGACACACCGCACGGGCAAATCAAAAGCAAATCAAAAGCAAATCAAAACTCTCACGAAAGACTCAGCCAAACCCAATAAAAGCAGCGAGGGCAACACCTTATGCGTCGAAATCAATCGATTCAGCCTTAATCATTAAGCCTCAATCACCTTTTGTCTTGATTTCCTACTCGGAATCTAAAAGGTTACTGAAATCACACCTGGATGCCTCCAGCCCGTACGACGCTCAAGCTCTGGTGCGAGGCAGGTTCATGACAGCAACCCCACTGACCGCTGCTGAGAACAGCCGCAAGCGTGGCAGCGACCCGATCAGCTGGTATCTCTCCACCATTGGCCGTGTGCCCCTGCTGACCCCTGCCGAAGAGATCGAGCTGGGCAATCAGGTGCAAACCATGATGGGGCTGTTGGAACGCGACGACCATGAGTCGTACACGCCGAAGGAGAAAAAACTGATCCGCGTGGGCCGGCGTTCCAAGGAACGCATGATGAAAGCCAACCTGCGCTTGGTGGTGAGTGTTGCCAAGAAATATCAGGGCAAAGGGCTCGAATTGCTCGATCTGATCCAGGAAGGTTCGCTGGGCCTGGAGCGCGCTGTGGAGAAATTTGATCCCACCCGCGGTTACAAGTTCTCCACCTATGCCTTTTGGTGGATTCGCCAGAGCATGACCCGGGCCATCGCCTGCCAATCGCGCACCATCCGCCTGCCTGTGCACCTCAGCGAACGCCTGGCTGCTGTGCGCAAGGCCACGATGGATCTGGCCCACAAACTCGGCGCCATGCCCAGCCGCAAGGAAATTGCTGCTGAGCTCGATATGAGCCTTGAAGAGCTCGATGGCCTGCTGCGCCAAGCGCTCACCACCTCCAGCCTGGATGCCCCGATCAGTGGCGAGGAAGGCCGCAGCTTCCTGGGTGAACTGATCGCCGACAGCCGCAACGAGGAGCCCCTCGAAGCGGTGGAGCGACGCATGCACCACGAGCAGCTGGGCCGCTGGCTGAGCTACCTCACCGACCAGGAAAAGCAGGTGCTGGAACTGCGCTTTGGCCTCGGCGGTGAGCAGCGCCACACCCTGGCCGAGATCGGCAGGTTGATGGATGTGTCACGGGAGCGCGTGCGCCAGGTGGAACTCAAAGCTCTGCGCAAGCTGCGCCACCTCACCCGCCGCGTGCCCACCCAGCTCTGAGCTTGAGGGTTCCCCTCGTTTACCACCCGCGCTACAGCGCCCCACTGCCCTCGAGCCATCGCTTCCCGATGGCCAAGTTCAAGCTCCTGCTCCAGCTCCTTGAGCAGCAGGGGCTTGCCCGTTCTCAGCAGCTCCACACCCCACTGCCCTGCCCGCGCCGTTGGCTGGAATTGGTGCATGGGCGCCCGTATCACCAGGCCTTTGCCCGCGGCGAACTTGAGCGGCAGGCCCAACGGCGCATCGGCCTACCAGCCACCCGGCCATTGGTGCAGCGCACCTGGCTATCGGTGGGAGGCACCGTTCTCACCGCCCGGTTGGCCCTGCGCCATGGGCTGGCCTGCCATCTCGCCGGCGGCACCCACCATGCCTTCCCCAACCATGGCAGCGGCTTCTGCATCTTCAACGATGTGGCGGTGGCGGCACGGGTGCTGCTGCAGGAAGAGCGATTGCAGCGCCTGATGGTGGTGGATCTCGATGTGCATCAAGGCGATGCCACCGCCCTGATTTTTGCCATGGAACCGCGGGTGTTCACCCTGTCGGTGCATGGGGCCAGCAACTTCCCCGCCCGCAAGCAAAAGAGCGATCTTGATCTCCCCCTGCCTGATGGCACGGGCGATGAGGCCTACCTTGCCGCGATTGGTGATCGGCTGCCCGAGCTGCTGGATCAATGGCAGCCGCAGCTGGTGCTCTACAACGCCGGTGTGGATCCGCACCGCGATGATCGCCTGGGCAAATTGGCACTCAGCAACAGCGGCCTGCTGCAGCGCGATCACCTGGTGATCGACGCCTGTCTACGGCGAGGGATCCCCCTGGCCAGCGTGATTGGCGGTGGCTACGACGCCATGGAACCGCTGGTGCGGCGCCATGGCTTGGTGTTCCGCGCCGCCAGCGATCAAGCCAGGTTGCACGGTCTTTAAGCAGGGGTTCAGTCTTCAGCCCAGATGTAGCGAGTCAGCTCGCTCGGATCAGGTTCAGGCGCAGCCAGAGCAAACTCCACCGCTTCGCGCACTTCCGCATCAATCTCCTGATCGATGGCGGCCATGTCATCAGCGCTGAGAACGCCGCGGTTGAGCATCTCAGCGTGGAAGGCCTTGATCGGATCACGCTCAGCCCAGAAGGCTTT
>JAYKIT010000094.1:0-11789 GCA_035285765.1 Synechococcus sp.
ATCACGGTGGCGCCCCGGTATTCCATCTCCTGGATCACGGCCACGTAGTGGGCCTCATCGCCCGTCACGATGTGGCTGCGCTGCAGCACCAGGCCGATCACCGGGCCCTTGCGGGCCTTCTCGGAGAGGTCCTTGCGGCTGGCGCTCCAGTTCAGATATTCCTTGAGGTCTTCGAACATCCCCGGCGCCAGGGGATGCCAGATGCCCAGATCGGGGAAGGTGACCGGATCGGCCACCTGCAGCTCGGGCCGATCGGCGCTGCCCTCGCCGCTGCGGGGGAACACGTACTTGTCGGCCAGCATCAACAGGAAGTTCCTGAGGTTGTCTGGCGTACCCCCCAGCCAGTACTGGAAGCTGAGCATGAAGGAGCGGGCGTCCTGCGCCTTCTCCACCGGCAGGTACTTCAACACCGTAGGCAGGGTGTTGAGCAGCTTCAACATCGCGTCCTGGAACCCGGCGCCGCCGGCCTCCTTGCGCTTTTTCATGAAGCTGGCAATGGCCGATTTGCTCTGGCCGAGCTGGGCCATCGAGAAGCTGCCCAGCTTGTTGAGGCGCATCACCTCCGGCATGGAGGGGAACACCACCGCCGCCTTCAGGCGGTCGCGGTGGGGCGCCACGGCGTCCACCACCTTCTGGGCGAGATCCTCGATGAAGATCAGCGAAGCGATGAACACATCGGCCTCGGCCACATCGGCGCAGAACTGGGCGTAGTTCTCCGGATCGCGCAGCTCTTCAATCAGATAGCCGGAGAGATCCACCGCCAGATCGCCCCCCAGGGCATTGAGGCTGGTGGCGGCTTGGGTGAGGGCGTTCTGGTACTGGGGCTCGAGCACCACGTAAACGGCCCGCATCACGGAGCGACCATCCACTGCCTCGGGGCTGACGCGTCGGCTTGCGGAACGGACCTGGGTGAACATGCGCGCGGGCTGGCGATTAGGAAAGGTTACGGACAGACTCAACCCTCCGTGGCCGGAGTGGCGCTTTATGACAGACCAGATCCCAGTTGTGGTGGCCGGTGCCCTGGGTCGCATGGGGGCCGAGGTGATCAAGGCCGTGCACGGCTCGGGGGATTGCCAGCTGGTAGGGGCGATCGATACCTGTCCGGGCCGTGAAGGTGAGGATGTGGGTGAGGCCCTGGGCCTGGGCGAGCTGGAGGTGGCCCTCAGCGGTGATTTCGAGGGATCGCTCTGCCTGGCCAGTCAGCAGCACCCCGGTGCGGTGCTGGTGGATTTCACCCATCCCAAGGTGGTGTACGAACACACCCGTGCGGCGATTGCCTACGGCGTGGCGCCGGTGATCGGCACCACCGGGCTCAGCCCCGAGCAGCTGCAGGAGCTGGCGGCCTTTGCTGAGAAGGCCTCGATGGGGGCCGCTGTGATCCCCAATTTCTCGGTGGGCATGGTGCTGCTGCAGCAGGCTGCCGCTGCCGCGGCTCGCTTCTACGACCACGCCGAGCTGGTGGAGCTGCATCACAACCGCAAGGCCGATGCCCCCAGCGGCACCTGCATCAAAACCGCCGAACTCATGGAGGAGCTGGGCAAGAGCTTCAACGCCGAGGAGGTGGAGGAGCACGAAACCCTGGCCGGCAGCCGCGGCGGCCAGCGCCCCAGCGGCCTGCGCCTGCACTCGATTCGTTTGCCCGGTTTGGTGGCCCATCAGGAGGTGCAGTTCGGTGCCTCCGGTGAGCGCTATGTGCTGCGCCACGACACCTTTGATCGGGCGGCCTACATGCCCGGGGTGCTGCTGACGATCCGCAAGGTGCGCCAGCTGCAGGGGCTTGTGTATGGCCTCGAACGGCTGATCTGAGCGGCGCAGGGGACACTGGCACCATGCTTCTTCCGCTCAAACCAGGCGAGCTGCAGCGGTTGATCCCCGCCGTGGCCAGTGGTCCCCAGTTCTCGCACTGCTCGGGCACGCCGCAGCAATTGCTCCAGCGCGTGCTGATCTCCAGCCTTGGCGGGGTGATCCCGCTGCTGCTCTCCCAGGGGGGCATGGGCAGCCGCTGGAGCAGCATCTGGCTGGTGGTGGGGCTGGTGATGCTCCTCTACATCCTCTGGGGACCGATCATTCAGGCCGGCAGCCGCAATGCCCAGTTGCGCAAATATCCAGCCGCCGCTCTGTTTGAGGGGGAGATCGCTGATCTGTTCACCCGTGAGCGGCTGGAGGGGCGCCAGGAAACCACTGATCGCCAGGGCCGCTTGGAGTTGGTGGAAAACCGCCGCACCTGGCTCTGTCTGGAGCTGGAGGATGAGGATGGTTATCTCGGGCAGCTGCGCTTTCCACTGGAGAAAAAGCACAAGGCCCTGCGCCGGGGCATGGTGATCCGCTGCCTGGTGTTGGCGGAGCGGGCCGATTTCTCCAGGATTGAGCGCATCTCCGATGCCTGGGTGCCGCAGGCGCGGCTCTGGGTGGGTGAGTATCCCTATCTGCTCCGCCCCGCTTTTGAGGAGATCTGCCTCAAGCGTTTGGGCTGAGCCTGGGCTGCGCTGGCGGCCAGAGGGCGTCAGCCATGCGGCAGGTTTGCACGATCGGCGCCACATCGTGCACCCGGATCACCCGGGTGCCGCCGGCGATGGCGCGGCACACGCTGGCTGCGGTGCCCCACAGCCGCGCCTTGGCCCGCGGTTCGGCCAGCACCTCACCGATGAAGCGTTTGCGCGATGGCCCCAGCAGCAGTGGATAGCCATGGGCTGCCAGGCGCGGTAGCTGCTGCAGCAGGCTGAGGTTGTGCTCGCAGGTTTTGGCAAATCCCAGCCCTGGATCCCAGAGGATTTGGCTGGGCTGCACCCCTGCGGCGCAGGCCTCGGCTGTGCGCGCCAGCAGTTCCTGTTCCACCTCCACCACCACATCGCTGTAGGTGGCCAGCCCATCCATGCTGCGGGCATCACCGCGGCGGTGCATCAACACGTAGGGGCAGCCGCGTTGGGCGATCAGCGGCAGCATCGCCGCATCGGCCGTGCCGCCCGACACATCATTGATCCAATCGGCACCGGCCTCCAGCGCGGCCGCCGCCACCGGCGCCAGGAAGGTATCGATCGAGAACAGCAGCTGCGCTGGCAGGTTGCCCTCAGCGCGCGCCGCCACCAACTGCTGCAGCACGGGCAGCAGCCGCTGGAGTTCTGCTTCTGCTCCCACATCGCTGGCGCCAGGTCGGGTGCTCTGGGCACCGAGATCCAGCAGATCCGCCCCCTGGGCCGCCAGGCGCCGTGCGGCCCTCAAGGCACGTTCAGGGGCCAGATAGAGCCCCCCATCGCTGAAGGAATCCGGGGTGATGTTGAGGATTGCCATCACCGCCGTGCGCTGCCCCCAGGGGCAGCGGCGGTCGATGGCGCCAGCGCTCATACCGCAGCCGGCACCTGGAAGTTGGCGATGCGGGCAAAGCCTTCGGGGTCCAGGGAGGCGCCGCCCACCAGCACGCCATCGATATCGGATTTGGCCATCAGTTCATCGATGTTGCCCGGTTTCACCGAACCGCCGTACTGGATGGTGAGATCGGGGTGGCCCACCCAGGTGCGAATCAATCCGCAGATGCGGTTGGCTTCATCGGAAGCGCAGGTTTTGCCAGTGCCGATGGCCCAGATCGGCTCGTAGGCCACCACCAATTTGGCGGGGTCGATGCCGTCCATCCCCTGCTCCACCTGACGGCGGATCACACGCTCGGTTTCACCGGCTTCGCGCTGTTCATCGCTTTCCCCCACACAGAGGATGGGAATCAAACCGGCGGCCTGGGCACCGCGGGCGCGGTGGTTGATCTGTTCGTCGCTCTCGGAGAAGTATTTGCGGGGTTCGCTGTGGCCCACGATCGTGTAGGTCACCCCCAGCTCCTGCAGCATCGAGGGCGAGATCTCACCGGTGAAGGCCCCTTGCCCTTCCCAGTGCACGTTCTGGCTGGAGAGCTTCACGTTGCTGCCGGCCAGGGCCTCCTGCATGGTGGCCAGGGCCGTGAACGGAGGGGCGAGCACCACGGTGCGATCTGCCGGGGTGTCGACCACCAGGGGCACAAAGGTCTGGGCAAAGGCCTTGGCCTCTGCGCAGGTCATGTGCATTTTCCAGTTGCCGGCAATCACGACCGGACGGGACGCAGTGCTCACCCGTTCTGTTCCGAGGGTTGACCAACCTAGAGGTTTGGCCCTCGCTCAGCCTCGGCAGTGGCCTCGATTGTGAAGCGTTCACCGGCCAGTTCCACTTGATCTCCGGCTTGCAGCTGGCGTCCGCGGCGGGTTTCCACCGCCCCGTTCACACGCACTTCGCCGGCCTGGATGCGCAGTTTGGCTTCACCGCCGGTGGCCACCAGCCCTTGGAACTTTAGGTGTTGATCGAGTCGCATCGGAGCGCTGCTGCTGCAATCGCGGCGCGTAGCCTGCCGCCATGGTTGTTGCATCATCACCGGCCGGTTTTCGCAGGCTGCTGCCTCTGCTGCGCCCTTACCGCGCTCGCCTGTTGGCTGGCGGGGTCTGCATGCTGTTGTTTGTGGGCTCCTGGCCGTTGCTGGCCATGCAGGCCGGCCAGCTGATCCCGGCCATCGGTGATGGTGATTTCCCGCGGGTGTTGCGGGTGATCGTGCTCTCGCTCACGATCTTCTTTGTGCAGAAGCTGGCCCAGTTCGGCCAGGACACCCTGCTGGCGGCGCCGGCTCTGCATGTGACCCAGGCCCTGCGGCGGCAAACCTTCGCCCGCCTGCAGCGCTTGGAGTTCGGCGCGCTGGAGAAGCTCTCCGCCGGTGATCTCACCTATCGCCTCACCGAAGACGCCGATCGCATCGGTGAGGTGATCTACAAGAACATCCAGGAAACGATTCCCAGCATCCTGCAGCTGGTGGTGATGTTCGGCTACATGGTGCTGCTGGATTGGCAGCTCTCGGTGGCCACGATCCTGCTGGCACCGGTGGTGGCGGTGCTGGTGAGCAGCTTTGCGGCCCGGGTGCTGAGTGCCGCGGAGCGCAGCCAGCAGCAGGTGAGCGAGCTGGCCGGGTTGCTGGGGGAGGCCATCGCTGGATTGCCCCTGGTGCGCGCCTTTGCCGCTGAACCCTGGTTGCAGGACCGTTTTGAGCACGAGATCGAGCTGCATCGCCGCGCCCGCTACCGCACGATGCGCTTGCTGG
Organism: Synechococcus sp.; assembly: GCA_035285765.1. GTDB lineage: Bacteria > Cyanobacteriota > Cyanobacteriia > PCC-6307 > Cyanobiaceae > RCC307. Next base: position 5,102 of record JAYKIT010000094.1, read on the forward strand.
CGCTGCAGCACCCTGTGGTGGGGTTCATTGAGGCGGCCGGCATCCTGGCGGTGCTGCTGATCGGTGCCCTGCGCATCAGCGCTGGTGGCCTCAGTGGCGCCGGCTTCAGCAGCTTCATCACGGCTCTACTGATTTTGATCGATCCGATCTCTCGCCTGATCACCAATTTCAACGAGTTCCAGCAGGGTCAGGCCTCACTGGGGCGGTTGCGCGACATCGAGCGTGAGCCAATGGAGCGCCCCGACCGGGCCGATGCCAAGCCCCTGCCTCCGTTGCGCGGCGGCTTGCAGCTGCAGCAGGTGAGCTTTGGCTACGAGGCCGATCAGCCGGTGCTGCACGAGCTCAGCCTTGAGGTGCAACCCGGCCAGGTGGTGGCCCTGGTGGGCCCTTCCGGCGCTGGCAAAACCACCTTGTTTTCCCTGCTGCTGCGCTTCAACGAAGCCCAGCAAGGCCGGCTGCTGCTCGATGGCATCGATCTGGCCGACCTGCGGGCCGCTGAATTGCGTCGGGCGGTGGCCCTGGTGCCGCAGCACACCACCCTTTTCTCAGGCACCGTGGCTGAAGCGATTCGCTTTGGTCGCCAGGCCAGCGATGCGGAGGTGCGCCGGGCGGCTCAGTTGGCCAATGCCGCCGATTTCATTGAGGCTCTCCCCGGCGGCTACAACGCCCGGGTGGAGGAGCGCGGCAGCAATTTCTCGGGTGGCCAGCTGCAGCGGCTGGCGATTGCCCGGGCCATGCTCGGCAACCCGGCGGTGCTGCTGCTGGATGAAGCCACCAGCGCCCTTGATGCCGAGGCGGAAGCCGCGGTGCAGCGGGGCCTGGATCAGGCCATGGAGGGCCGCACCGTGCTGGTGATCGCCCACCGCCTTTCAACGGTGCAAGAGGCCGACCGCATCTTGGTTCTCGAGCGCGGTCGCATTGTTGAACAGGGAAGCCACGATGAACTGATGCGTGCCGGTGGTCGCTACAGCGCCCTCTGCAATCGCCAGTTGATTCGCTCAGCCAGCCTCTGAGCGGAATCAGGGCACCCTGGCTAGATTCCCGTGGCTTGAGCCTGTCCGATGACCGGAACCCCCGACCAGAACCCTGTGCTGACCTTTGAAGGCAAGCGCTATGACCTCAACACCCTGCCGGAGGAAGTGCAGGAGTTGGTCCGTGGCATGCAGGTGGCCGAGGCCCAGCTGCGCATGCACGAAGACACGCTGAAGGTGCTGGCGATCGGCCGTCAGTCGATGGCGGTGCAGCTCAACGATCGGCTCAAGGACATCGCACCGATGCCTGACTGAACCAGCGCATCCGAGCTGGGGGGGGCACCTTTTGGTTCCCCCTAGCCCTTGGCCTCAAAGCGGTAGGCCTTGGTGAGGCGGAACACCGTTCCTGAAAGCAGCAGCAGGGCGATCAGGTTGGGCAGGGCCATCAGGCCATTGAGGATGTCGGCAATGGTCCAGATGGTGTCGAAGCTGGCCACCGAGCCCACCACCACCATCGCCACCCACACCAGGCGGAAGGGTTTGATGCCCTTCACGCCCACCAGAAATTCCAGACAGCGCTCGCTGTAATAGCTCCAACCAAGGATTGTGGTGGCGGTGAAGAACACCGTGCCAAAGGTCACCAGCCAGGCGCCACCAGGTAAGCCCCAATCAAAGGCGGCCATGGTGAGTGCCACACCCTGAGCGGTTTCAGCCCCCTCGACCGGCAGCCAGGCGCCGCTGATCACAATCACCAGGGCGGTCATCGTGCAAACGATGATCGTGTCGATGAAGGTGCCGAGCATGGCCACCGATCCCTGCAACACGGGATCACCGGGTTTGGCAGCGGCCTGAGCGATCGGTGCGGTGCCCAGACCGGCTTCATTGGAGAACACGCCGCGGGCAATGCCCTTCTGGATCATCACGCCGATGGCGCCACCGGCGACAGCCTGGCCGCTGAAGGCATCTTGAACGATCAGCACCAGCGCTGCAGGAATCGCCGTGATGTGGCTGAGCAGGATCGTGAGGGCGCCGCCCACGTAGATGAGTGCCATGAACGGCACCACGGCGGCCGCCACGCGGCCGATGCGTTCGATGCCGCCGATGATCACCGCAAAGGTGATGGCGGCCACCACGATGCCGGTGGCCAGGGGCGGCACACCCAGGCTCACATTCAGGGCTTTGGCCAGCTCATGGGCCTGAACGCCGTTGCCGATGCCAAACCCGGCCAAGGTGCCAAACAGAGCAAAGAGCACGGCGAGCCAGCCCCAGCCCTTGCCGAGGCCGTTGCGGATCACATACATCGGGCCGCCAACGTGCTCACCGAGTTCATCCACCTCGCGGTGATGAACGGCCAGCAGCGATTCGCCGTACTTGGTGGCCATGCCCAGCAGGGCAATCAGCCACATCCAGAACACGGCGCCGGGCCCCCCCACACCGATGGCCCCGGCCACGCCGGCCACATTGCCGGTGCCGATGGTGGCGGCCAGGGCGGTCATCAAGGATTCAAAGGCGCTCACATCGCCTTCACCACTGGAGTTGCGGATCGACCCCAGGCTTTGGCGCACAGCGAATCCAATGCGGCGCAATGGCATCAACCGCAGGCCGAGCATCAGATACAGGCCGGTGAGGCCGATCAACCACAGGGTGAACGGCCCCCACACCACGCCATTGATTTGATTGAGCAACTCCTGCACGCAACCCCGCCAAGAAACCTTGGCGGGATCGTGTCACATCAGCCGTGGCTCAGCCATTGGCTTTGAGGTCTTCGAAACGGAAGGTTTGCTCCCCGGCGGGGGTGTCGCCAAAGGCTTCGGTGCGAATCACCCGCTCACTCAGCACCCAGGGGCCCCCCTCCATCAGCGGCACGAAGGTGTCGGTGAAGTGGTTGAGCCCGCCGCGGGGGGAGCCGCTGGCGGGGTCGGCGTATTGGCTGGTGTAGCAGCGGCTGAGGTAGCCGCTGCCGGTGTCGGTGGTGCTCTCGGTGTGGATCGTCACCACGGTGCCGTGGATGTGGCGGTGCACCATCGTCACCACATCGTTCTTGATGCGGTACTTGTCGCCTTCGCCCTTGCCGCCAACGATCACTTCAAGGCCTTCATCGGTGCTGTCGCCAGCGGTGAAGGTGTTCTCGCTGTGGGTTTGCTCGAAACTGCGGCGCACGCGGTGGATGCACACCTCCCAGAGCTGGGAGGCGAAAGCCTTCTGCACCTCGTCATCGCTCACCCCTTCCACCACGGCCTTGAGGTCGGAGCCCACGTGGAACTGGCCTTCAACCTGGCGCTCCCCCTGGATCCAGACGCAGCGACCGCTGTAGCCGGCAAAGCCGGGCTCCCAGGTGTAACGGTTGTTGTAAGCGGCGCTGAACGCCTCGCGGAGATCGGTGCCGGGGGCGATGGCGGTGCTGGCGCTCATGACGGTCCGTGCAGGTCCTGCAGGGCGTGAATGGGCAGATCATTCTGGCCCCGCAGGGCGGTGACCGCTTCCACCACAGCCCGGGCTGCAGCCAGGGTGGTGATGGTGGGCACGTGGTAATCGAGGGCGGCGCGGCGCAGGTAGCGGTCGTCGTGGGCGGCCTGGCGGCCAATCGGCGTGTTGATGATCAGCTGGATCTGCCCCGAGCGGATCGCGTCTTCCACGTTGGGGCGCCCTTCATGCACCTTCAACACGGTGTCCACCTCCAGGCCGGCATGGCGCAGGTGGGCGGCGGTGCCATCGGTGGCCATCAGGCGGAAGCCCAGTGTGCTGAGGCCCTGGGCCACGGCGATCAGGCCGGTTTTATCGCGGTCATGGGTGGAGAGGAACACGGTGCCCTCGGTGGGCAGCACTTCGCTGGCGGCCAGTTCCGCCTTGGCGTAAGCCAGGCCAAAGCTGGCGGCGGTGCCCATCACCTCACCGGTGGAGCGCATCTCCGGACCGAGCACGGTGTCGGAGCCCGGGAAGCGGCGGAAGGGCAGCACCGCCTCTTTCACCGCTTGCAGGGGGGGCTTGGGTTCGGCGGTGAGGCCGAGATCGGCCAGGCTGCGGCCCGCCATCAGCCGGCTGGCTTGCTTGGCCAGGGGCACGCCGGTGGCCTTGGCCACAAATGGCACCGTGCGCGAGGCGCGCGGGTTGGCTTCGATGATGAACACCTCGCCCTCGCGCACCGCGAACTGCAGGTTGATTAGACCGCGCACATCAAGGGCGCGGGCCAGTTCCGCACTCCAGGTGCGAATCGTGGTCAGGGCTTCAGCGCTGAGGCTCACTGAGGGCAGGCAGCAGGCTGAATCACCGGAGTGGATTCCGGCCGGTTCGATGTGTTCCATCAAGCCGCCGATTACTACGGCACCGCTGCTGTCGGCGAGGGCATCCACATCCACTTCGGTGGCGTTTTCAAGGTATTGATCGATCAGCACCGGCTGCTCGGGATCCACCTGCACCGCTTCGCGCATGTAGCGATCGAGTTCATCACTGCCGAACACCACCTCCATGGCGCGTCCACCCAGCACATAGCTGGGCCTCACCACCACCGGGTAGCCGATGCGTTCAGCGATCGCCTTCGCTTCGGCTTCACTGCGGGCGATGCCGTTGGCGGGCTGACGGATCTGCAGGCGCCTGAGCACCGCTTCGAACTGCTCGCGGTCTTCGGCCAGGTCGATGGATTGCGGCGAGGTGCCCCAGATGCTGCTGCCGCACTCGCGGCCTGCGGGGCTGTCGAGCCAGCGCAGCAAGGGCAGGGCCAGTTTCAGTGGGGTCTGACCACCGAACTGCACGATCACCCCTTCAGGGCGCTCGGCTTCGATCACGTTGAGCACGTCTTCGAGGGTGAGCGGCTCGAAGTAGAGGCGATCACTGGTGTCGTAATCGGTCGACACCGTTTCGGGATTGCTGTTCACCATCACGGTGGCCAGCCCCTCTTCCTGCAGCGCGAAGGAGGCGTGGCAGCAGCAGTAATCGAATTCGATGCCCTGGCCGATGCGGTTGGGCCCCCCACCGAGGATCATCACCTTGCGGCGGTTTTCGGGCTGCACCTCACTTTGGGCCGGCAGGGTGACCAGCTCGCCGGCGGCATTGAGCCGTTGCAATGGCCGCTCATAGGTGGAGTAGTGGTATGGCGTGCTGGAGGCGAATTCAGCCGCGCAGGTGTCCACGGTTTTGAACACGGCATTGATGCCGAGGGCCTGGCGATGGGCGCGAACCGCCAGCTCGTTGGAGCCGCAGAGCCAGGCGATCTGGCGGTCGCTGTAGCCCAGCTGCTTCACCTTGAGCAGCACTTCGGCATCGAGTTGATCGAGGCTGCGGCCGTGCAGCAGGGCCTTTTCCTGTTGCAGCAGCTGCTCCAGCTTGGCCAGGAACCAGGGATCGATGCTGCTGGTGGCATGCACCTGTTCCACGCTGCGCCCCTGCAGCAAGGCGGTGCGCACCGCAAAGATCCGCTCGGGGGTGGGGGTGCGCAGCTGCGAATCGAGATCACCAGCGGCGGGGGTGGGCTCGGGGCGATCAGCGCCCCAGCCGGCGTGGCCGGTTTCCAGCGAGCGCAGTGCTTTCTGGAATGATTCCTCAAAGCAGCGGCCGATGGCCATGGCTTCGCCCACCGATTTCATCGAGGTGGTGAGCACCGCGGAGCTGCCGCTGAATTTCTCAAAGGCGAAGCGGGGCACCTTGGTGACCACGTAGTCGATCGTGGGCTCGAAGCAGGCCGGTGTTTTGCCGGTGATGTCGTTGAGGATTTCATCGAGCCGATAACCCACCGCCAACCGGGCGGCGATCTTGGCGATCGGGAACCCGGTGGCCTTGCTGGCCAGGGCGGAGCTGCGGCTCACCCGGGGGTTCATTTCGATCACCACCACATCGCCATTGGCGGGGTTGATGGCGAACTGGATGTTGCTGCCGCCGGTGTCCACACCGATCTCGCGGATGATCGCCAGCGACTGGTCGCGCAGGCGCTGGTATTCGCGGTCGGTGAGGGTTTGGGCCGGGGCCACCGTGATCGAGTCGCCGGTGTGCACCCCCATGGGGTCGAGGTTTTCGATGCTGCAGATGATCACCACGTTGTCGGCGGTGTCGCGCATCACCTCCAGCTCGAACTCCTTCCAGCCCAGCAGCGATTGCTCAATCAGGATCTGGGAGACAGGGCTGGCCTCCAGGCCGCTCTGGCAGAGGGCTTTGAATTCTTCCGGGTTGTAGGCGATGCCGCCGCCGGAGCCACCGAGGGTGAAGGCCGGGCGGATGATCCGCGGGTAGGAGCCGATCCGCTCCCCCACCTGCTCGGCTTCCTCGAGGGTGGTGGCAATGCCGGAGGGGCAGACGGCCACGCCGATGCGCTCCATCGCCTGCTTGAACAGGTCGCGGTCTTCAGCTTTTTCGATCGCGGCCAGGTTGGCGCCGATCAGCTCCACGCCATGGCGCTCAAGCGTGCCGTCTTTCGCCAGGGCCACGGCCAGGTTCAGGGCCGTTTGCCCCCCCATGGTGGGCAGCAGGGCATCGGGCTGTTCGATCTCGATCACCCGGCGCACCACCTCGGGTGTCAGGGGTTCGATGTAGGTGCGATCCGCCATGTCCGGATCGGTCATGATCGAGGCGGGGTTGCTGTTCACCAGCACCACCTCAAATCCCTCGGCCCGCAGGGCTTTACAGGCCTGGGTTCCCGAGTAGTCGAATTCGCAGGCTTGCCCGATCACGATCGGCCCGGAACCCAGCAGCAGGATGCGACGCAGATCCGTGCGACGGGGCATGGGCGG
>JAYKIT010000095.1:0-5685 GCA_035285765.1 Synechococcus sp.
AGCAGCAGCTCCACCTGGGGTTCGAGCCGGGGGCCGCTCTGGCCCTGGCGCTGCACCTGCTGCAGTGAGAGGTAGGCGCGGCCATTGCTGGCGCGGCCGTTCTGCCGTGGTGGGCGCCGGCGCCACAGGCGCAGGTGGGCCGCGTTGGCATCACTCACCCGCACCAGCTCAAGGTGTTGCCCCCACTCGCGCAAGGCGCTGTTCACCGCTGTGCTCCAGCGCTGCGCCCAGCGGTCGTTGGCACCGGGCTCCACCCACACGCACCAGCGCGGCAGGGTGATCCAGCCCCAGCGGCTCGGTTTGAGGGCCGCGGCATAGCCCGGGGCACTGCTGGGGGCAGGCGCCTGCTGCAGGGCGGCTGGCGCCTCCGCTGGTTGACGCCACTCCACGGGCGCGCAGGGGATCATCCCTGCAGCCCCACTCCGCGGGCCATCAGGCTGGCCATGAACGGCAGGCTGGCGAAGGCCAGCAGCTCCACGTTGATGATCCAGCCAATGCGGGAGGCGGTGGCTTCACTCACGCTGGGGGCTTCGCCTTTGCGCAGGGGAATGGCCCACAACACGTAGGTGATCGTGGGATAGAGCGAGAGGGCACCGGCGGCCAGATACAGCCCCACCTTCCACCAGAACAGGGGGTTTTCGGTGTAGAAGGCGCTGCCTTGGCCGAAGTAGAGCACCCGCAGGATGCCGCTGCCCAGCAAGGTGAGCGCCGCCAGGCCATAGATCACATCCGTGATGATCAATTTTGTGGCGGTGGCCTGATCCGGGTTGGCGCGGATCATCAAGCGCTCGGCTGTGAGCGCTGCAAAGCACACCATGAAACTGAGTTCATGGGCGTAGGCCATGCCGGCACGGCTGAGGAGCTCCTGGGGCATCCAACGGCTGCAAAGAGCGTGACGGTACCCCGTGAAGGCCGTCGCCGGTGGTGTTGGTGCTGCCTGGGCTATGGACGCCCCCGACAGAAACGATTGGATAACTACAGATTCTGTGCAGAAGATTGAGTTCTTTCGTTGCGTGAACCCGAAGGGAATGTGCAGTTGTGAGGCTCGTATGAACTCCTAACCAAATAGAAACTTGGAAGCCTTTATGAGTGTTGCCAGGAAAGCAATCTGTTCCCTTAGGTTCAATTCATGCAACCGCATGGGAGGCGTTATGACAACCAGTTCGCTGAGCGCATTTCTCGGAGAAATTGGTCGCCATAAATTGCTGACCCCCGAGCAGGAGCTCACCCTGGGCCGCAAGGTGCAAGCGATGATTCCATTGCTTGAAAAGCCTCCAGCGGAGCTCAGCGATGAGGAGCGCAAGATCCTGCGCCTGGGGGAGCGGGCCAAGAATCAGATGATCACCGCCAACCTGCGCCTGGTTGTGAATCTCGCCAAGCGGTATCAAGGCAAGGGGCTGGAATTGCTGGATTTAATCCAGGAAGGCACCTTGGGATTAACGCGTGCGGTAGAAAAATTTGATCCCACCCGCGGCCATCGTTTCAGTACATATGCCTACTGGTGGATTCGTCAGGGTTTGAATCGCGCACTCTCCACCCAGAGCCGCACGATTCGCATCCCGGTGAATATCAATGAAAAACTCACCAAGCTGCGGGCAGCCAAGGCGCGTTTATTCCAACAGAGTGGCCGCCAGCCCACCGCCATTGAGCTGGCCGATGCACTGGAATTTCCTCTCGATGAAGTTGAAGATCTGCTGGGCTGTGAGCTGCGCAGCGTCACGGTGAGTTTGCAGGGGGTGGTGAAGTCGAAGTCGGATCCCTCGGAGCTGGTGGATGTGCTGCCCAGTGAGGAGATGCCACCGATGGAGCGTGCCGAGCTCGATGAACGCACCCAAACGGTGTGGAAACTCCTGGATCAGGCCAATCTCACGCCCAAGGAGCGCACGGTGGTGATGCTGCGTTTTGGCCTTGATGGCACCAATGAGTGGCGCACCCTGGCTGAGGTGGCCCGGCAGATGAGCTGCAGCCGTGAGTATTGCCGTCAGGTGGTGCAGCGCTCCTTGCGCAAGCTGCGCCGCGCCGGGATCCAATCGGGGTTGGTGGAGGCTGGTTGATCGCGGTTTCGGCTGTGAAATGGCAATGTGGACTTCAACGGGACATGCGTTTGATCCATGGCCGCCAGCAGCACCAGCCTCAACCCTGATCAGCTTGAGCAGCTCGAGGCGTTTCTGAAGGATTGGTTGCGTCACAGCGGCCGCACCCAATCGGATCTGCGCCGAGCCCTCAGGGCGGGTTCGATCCGCATGCCCGTGCTGTTGCAGGAATTGCAGCGCACGGTGCATCAGGGGGGAATCACGGCGCTGGCCGAGCGCCTTTGCGGGATCGAGGCCCAGTGGTCTTCAGGGGACTTTGATGCGGCAGAGCTTGCCCACACGCCCGCCAGCCTGGATGACCTCTCCCAGCTCGACATGTTGCTGAAATCCATTCAGGACGACGCCGCCTGAGCTGAGCTGCGGCAAAGTGAGGCCTGCCTTGCCCTGCTGCGATGGTGCGTCTGCTGGCCCTGATGGCCCCGATGCTGCTGGCCCAATCCGGCAGCTATCTGCTGGGTCCCGGTTCCAACGTGGGCGAAGCCACCCGGGTGCAGGACGATAACTGCGTGACCGCCGCGGATGGTTCGATCACCTGCGATACCAAATTGGTGAATCCCCCGGGGGATACTCCTGCTCGTCCCCAGTTTGAGCCCTTCTCCAATTGAGCTCCGTGCGTAAGAGCGTGGTGAATGTCCGCCATCTAATCGACGACGACAGCGTGTTTCAGCAAGGGCTGCTCCGCTTTCAGCGGGTGCTGGCCAAGTTGTTGGCTGTGGCCATGGTGCTGGTGATCATTGCCGCCACCGTGCAGCTGTTGATGGTGATTGCCGTGGAGCTGCTGCCCAGTTCGTTCCCATTTCTGGTCACTGAATTGGAGGTGGTGCTCGGCCAGGTGCTTGAGCTGCTGATTGCGATCGAGGTGCTGGAGAACATCACTGCTTATCTCAAGGACCACTCGATTCAGGTGCGCCTGGTGTTGGCCACGGCGATCACCGCCTTGGCCCGCAAAATCATCGTGCTGCCCGGCGAGATGCACAACAAGCCGATGCTGATCGCCAGCCTTGGTGTGGCCTGTCTGTCGCTGTGCGCGGCTTATTGGTTGGTTTCGCGCAGCAAGCTGCGGATGCGTTCCAGTTCCCGCTGACGCTCCTCCAGCTCCAGGCGCCGCGAGCGCAGGCGTTGCTGCAGGGCTTCATGGCAACGCCCTTGCTCGAGCAGGGAGCGCAGACCAATCAGTTCGAGGCCATTGCGGCGCTGCTCCCCATCGAGGTCCTCGCGAATGCTGCTGACTGTGAGTGACCCCTGCCGCAAGTGTCTTTAGCTTTTCTTAAGCCGAGTTTAGCGTTGGCCTGGTTGGAGCAGTTCGCCGAGGCCTTGCTGCACCAGCACGCTGCGCACCCCCTGGTGAAACCGGCCCCAGTTTTGCGGCAGTTCCCGCTCCAGCACCCCCTGGCTGCAGCCCATGGCGATCAGCTGCCCCTGGCTGCGCATCTCCTGGCTGTAGGCCTTCACCATCGCCTGCAGCAGGGCATCGCGCGGCAGGGCTTCTTCGCTGGCATTGGGGGCTGAATCCAGCCAGGCCTTGGCCGCCTGCCGGCCCACCAGTTCATCGCGATCGGGTTTGGCGATCTGGCGGCACACCTTGAAGGCGTTGGCGGCATCCTGCATGGTTTGGGCGCTGCCCTGGGCAAGTGCTGCTGCGGGGCTGAGCGCAACCAGGAGCAGCAGGGCAAGGCGGGGCATGGGGTGGGCCAGGGCTGAGCCTCAAATTACGGGCCCTCGCGATCGCTGGTGGTGCTTACGAACAGCGCCAGCCAGAGGCAGCCGCGGCCGCCATCGGTGCTCTCCACCCGGTGGCGCCGGTGGGGGGCAATCCAGAGCCAATCGCCGCAGTGCAGCTGCCGCGGGCTGGCTTCATCGGCAAAGCGCAGCTGGGCACTGCCTTGAATCAGGGCCACCCACTCCCCTTCCGCCTGGTCGTACCACTGGCCGGAAGGGGTGGCCGCGGCGCAGGAGTGGATCCGCTCCAACCGGATCGATCCCTGCTCCAGCAACACCTCCACCTGCTCCTGGCCCGGTGGCGGCGGAGTGCTCTGCAGCAGGTTGGGGTGCTGGCTGGCGGCCGGGGTGTCGTGCTCGCCCCAGCGGCGGCTGATCTCCAGGCCGAGGCTGCTGGCCAGATCCACCACCTGCTGGTGGGTGTCGCAGGCGGCCAGGCGAGCCCGCAGCCCTGGATCGGCTTCGCTGAGGGCCACCAGTTGGTTGAGTTGCTGCACTTTGTGCAGGAAGCGTTGCAGCTGTTCCTCAGCCATCACAGGTGGTGCCGATGTGTCCGATGATGGGCGGGTGCCTGCCCGTGTAATCCAACCGGCAGAGATAGGCGACTTAAAATCGCTCCAGTGCGGGTTCGAATCCCGCCACGGGCACTGAACCCTCGCGCTTGCTGCATTGCTGGATTCCCTGCTGTCGCTGTTCACCGGTCCGGCTTTGCCGGTGCTGCTGGCCTACGGGGCGCTGGGTGGTGCCTACCTGCTGGTGATGCCCCTGGTGCTGATCCTCTGGCTGAATCGCCGTTGGCATCAGATGGGCAAGCTGGAGCGCACCGCCATCTATGGCCTGGTGTTCCTCTTTTTCCCGGGCATGATCGCCCTGGCCCCCTTCATCAACCTGCGCATGGCAGGCCAGGGCGAGGGTTGAGCTGATGACCCGGGCTAAGGCGCTGTTGCTCACCCTGGCGGTGTTCGTGTTGGGTGGTCTGGGCTACTGGGGCTTTGCGGCCGCTGGCTTCGAGGAGTTCGATGCCGGCATCGCCGCTTCTGCCTTGCTGTTGGTGTTGGTGCTGGGCTGGACAGCCACCTATCTGATCCGGGTGGTGAGCGGCAAGATGACCTTCATGGAGCAGCGCCGCCGCTACCGCAGCGCCTATGACGCCATGGAGACCGAGGCGATGCGGGAGAAGTTCAACAGCCTCAGTCCGGAAGAGCAGGAGGCCCTGCTGAAAGAGGTGGGGCAGCTGGAGCCATAGGCTGCGCCCCAGCAACACGCTGCCTGCTCCGATGACCGTGGCCTCCGGCTCCAGTGCGATCTCCAGCTGCTTTGCCGGGCTCAGGCAGCAGGGCCGCTGCGCCTTGATGCCGTTTCTCACTGCTGGTGATCCGGATCTGGCCACCACCCGGGCCGCGCTGTTGGCCCTGCAGGCCAATGGCGCCGATCTGGTGGAGCTGGGCATTCCCTACAGCGACCCCCTGGCCGATGGCCCGGTGATTCAGGCTGCCGCCAGCCGTGCCCTGGCCGCGGGCACCACCCCCAAGGCGGTGCTGGAGATGCTGGCTGGGCTCAAGGGGGAGCTCACCATGCCGGTGGTGCTGTTCACCTACAGCAACCCCCTGCTGAATGTGGGCATGGACAGTTTCTGCGCCCAGGCTGCCGCCGCCGGTGCCGCTGGCCTGGTGGTGCCTGATCTGCCCCTGGAGGAGGCCGAAAAGCTGTCTCCGATTGCAGCGGCCCATGGTTTGGATCTGGTGCTGCTGGTGGCCCCCACCACCCCGCCTGAGCGCATGGCGCGCATTGCTGCGGCCAGCCGCGGCTTCACCTATCTGGTGAGTGTCACGGGGGTGACGGGGGAGCGGGCCCAGATGGAATCGCGGGTGGC
>JAYKIT010000096.1:0-4844 GCA_035285765.1 Synechococcus sp.
GCCGGGGTGGTGCTCACCACAGTGCTCTCCGGCAGCCTGGGCTTGCTGGCCACAGCCACAGGCTTACCCCAGTTCGGCAGCGAGGTGCTGGCCCGCACCGAACCCAACCTGCTGGATCTGGGCATCGCCCTGGCGGCTGGTGCCATCGCCACCTACGCCAAGCTGCGCAGTGACGCGGTGAGTTCGCTGGCCGGTACAGCCATCGCCGTGGCCCTGGTGCCACCGGTGTGTGTGATGGGGCTGCTGCTGGCCAATCACCAGTGGAGCCCCGCCCTGGGGGCTGGCCTGCTGTTTCTCACCAACCTGCTGGGCATCCTCACCGGCGGCATCGTGATGATGGCCGCCAAGGAACCGTTCTTCCGCGAACAGCTGCGCCAGAGCCACCTGAGCCTGGCCAGCTTTGTGCTCACCGGCCTGCTGATGCTGCCCTTGAGCGTGAGCTTCCGCTACCTGCTGCAAGGAACAGCTCAGGAGCACACCAGGCAGGAGATTGAACGCACGATCCGCACCTTTCTTGAACGTGAAACCCTCACATTCGGGGCGGACCCCTCCGTTGAGGTGGATCAGGTGTCGATCAACTGGTCGAAGAATCCCCCTTTGATCAAGGTGCTGGTGCGCGTCACCAACCCCGACCTGCCCAGCTACACCCAGATTTCAGCCGTGCAGGATGCCATCAATGCCCGCCAGCCCCTGCGTTACGAACTGATGGTGCAACGCACCGCCGTGGTGGTGGTGGGTCCAGAGGAAGCCCCCAACCCAAGCAACAGCAAGAATTTTGAGCTAATTGAGCCGGAGCCAGTGCAACCGACAGCTCCGCCAGAGCTGGAGGCCGGCGACGCTGCCGGCCCTCCCCCCCTGCCACCGCTACCGGCCGCAGAAGCCGAGGCCACTACACCGCAGCGCTGAGCGGAGCGCGCTTGGCAAAACTGCACGCCGTTGCACGCACCCGAGACGGTGCTCGGGGCGGGACAGCGGTGAGGCCACTGCGGCGCAGGCTGCCAGCCTGCATGAGGTCATCGCGGAGGCTGCTATCGCAGCTCAACAACCGCGACCAACTGGGCAACTGCTGGTTCACCGGATTCTCCAGCAAACGTGCCATGCCGGGCCGCACCAACTTGGCGAATTCCTGCACCGCCAGCTCTTCACCATGGCGGTCATAAGGCAGACCATTCACCAACGAATCAAGGCCGTGCTGACGCACGCGGTCTTCGCCCATGCGCCGATAGAGCACCTCCATCACCGGGATCTGGGCTGCGGAGAGGGCCACGCCTTCATGCTCCATCAGCCCCCGTAACACCGTGGCAAGAATTTCGCCGCACATCCGCTGCAATCCCTCTCCAGGGGTGGCACCGAGTTCTTTGTGTTTGTGATCAAACAAGCCGAGATCCACCTGGGCAATACGACTGAGAGCCACGTGCCGATACACCTCAGAAAGCAAGCCGATCTCCAAACCCCAATCCGATGGAATACGCAGATTCATGGCCAAATCCGTGGTGAATGCAAATTCACCAGCCAACGGGTATCGGAATGAACGCAAGTAGCGCAGGAATTGCTGATCAGCCCCAAACATCTGTTCAAGGCTGCTCAGCAACGGCCCCACAAACAAACGGGTGGCACGGCCCTGTAATGCCCTGCTCTCCAGCGAAAGGCGACTGTAGAAGGCCTTCACATAAGCCACCCCCTGGGAGGGATCCAACAGCGGAGACAGCATGCGCTGGGGGTAAGCAGGCGAAAACGTGCGGATATCAGCATCAAACAGACCCACCACTTCAGCTGTGCGGGTGGCCACACCAAGGCCCTGCCAGACCGCCCATCCCTTACCAGGAGGACCACACACCTGGAGGTTGTGTTTCGCGAGCCCCTGCAACAACTCCTTCACCGCCGGCCCATTGGTCCAGTGAATCCGCACGGGGAACGGCATATCAGCAAAAAACGCCTCCGCAGCTCGCACCTCATCAGCCGTACTGGCCGCCAAGGCCACCACCAACTCCTGCAAGCCCCTGAGATCGCGCAACACCTCACGAATCAAACCCAGTGCGGGTCGCTCGAACTCCTCCATCAAGCAGGGAATCAGGAGGCTGGTGGGCCGACGCTTCAGCCCCTCACGCAGCACCTCGGCTCCGCATTGCCCCTGACCGTAGTCATGGATGGTGGTGATCAAACCCTGCTGGAAGTCCATGGGGTAATCAGTGCGACAACAACGAAAAGCGGCATGGCCCATACCTTGTGGGAACGGGGCAAGGAGCGATGACGGGATGACCAAGCAACACGGTCAGTTGACATCACTCCTGGGCGAGCTCTTCGTTGCAGAGTCTTTTGAAAACCTCCAAAGGTTGTCGTTGCAATTGCTGCAATCCGCCCAAAAAAGTGGCGTTGATTCGCTGACATCCAGGCCGTCAAACCTTGATGAACAACGCTGGAGCGGAGGCACCAGCGTGCTGATCACCTACGCCGACACCCTGCAACGGAATCAAGAACCAGGGCTCCTCACCCTGAGTGAGGTCATCAACCGCCACTTCAGCCCACTGGCAGCGGTGGTGCACGTGCTTCCTTTTTTGCGCGCCAGCAGTGATGGCGGCTTTGCCGTGGCCAGCCATGAGGAGCTGGAACCGCGGCTCGGGGACTGGGCCTATCTGGAACTTTTAAGCCGCGGCCGAACCTTGATGGCCGATCTGGTGCTGAACCATGTGTCGGCCTCCCACCCCTGGGTCCAACAGTTCATGCGCGACGAGGCCCCAGGGCGTGACTGCATCTACGCGCCTGATCCGGCCGGAGCCTGGGGCACTGTGGTGCGCCCACGCAGCAGCAGCCTGTTCACCACCTTGGCCACCACCGGCGGGCCCCGTCCGGTGTGGAGCACCTTCGGGCCCGATCAAATCGATGTGGATTGGTCCCAGCCAGCGGTTTTGGCGAGTTTCACCAGCTTGTTGAGCCAGCTTTGTCGCCATGGGGTGAGCTGGCTCCGGCTGGATGCTGTTGGGTTTGTGTGGAAGCAGGAAGGCAGCAGTTGCATGCACCTCCCCCAGGCCTACACCCTGGTGCGCATCCTGCGGTTGCTGCTGGAGCAGGCCAGACCGCAGGGAGTGGTGGTCACCGAGACCAACGTGCCGGAAGAGGAAAATCTCTCCTACCTGCGCAGTGGCAACGAGGCCCATCTGGCCTACAACTTCCCGCTGCCACCACTGCTGCTGGAGGCCCTGATCAGCCAGCGGTGCGACCTGCTGAACCAATGGCTCAACCGTTGGCCCCAGCTGCCGAACGGCACGGCCCTGCTGAACTTCAGCGCCTGCCATGACGGCGTGGGACTCCGTCCACTTGAGGGGCTGATGCCTGTCGAACGACTGACAACACTGCTTGCGGCCTGCGAGCGGCGTGGCGGGCTAATCAGCCACAGGCGCCTGGCTGACGGCAGCGAAAGCCCCTACGAGATCAACATCAGCTGGTGGAGCGCGATGGCCAGTGAGGGGCGCAACCCAGGCCATCTGCAGTTGGCGCGATTCCTGATGAGCCAGCTGTTGCTGCTGGCCCTGCCGGGGGTGCCGGCGTTCTATCTCCCCGCCCTGCTGGCCCAGCCCAACGATGTGGGTCGCTTTAGTCGCAGCGGCCACCGTCGGGATCTCCATCGCCCCCAACTGCAGGCTGATGCGGTGCTGCGCCAGCTGGAGGATCAGGGGCATCCGGCCAACCACATCCTCGAAAGGCTCAGGGCAGCCATGGCCATCCGCAATCAGCATCCCGCCCTGCGACCTGAAGCAGGAATGCAGGTTCTCAGCGAGCAGCGCACAGATCTGGTGCTGCTGGAGCGGGGTGAAGGGCCATCGAAGCTCTGGGCCATCCACAACATGAGTGACAGGCGCCTGAGTTTGCACCTGGCCAGTGCACTGCAGCACGAATCAAACCATTGGTGGGACGCTCTGCAGCAACAGGACATCGAGGGGGCGTACCTCGAACTTGAACCCTGCGCTGTTCTCTGGCTGGAGCTACCGCAATGACCCGCACCCGCTGGGTGGTCACCGACCTCGATGGCACGTTGCTGGATCACAGCTACAGCTGGGAGCCAGCTCGGAGCACCATGGCCGCCTTGAAGCAGCAAGGGGTTTTGGTGATCCCCTGCACCAGCAAAACCGCTGAAGAGGTCAGAGCATTTCGCCAGGATGCTGGTCTAAGCGATCCATTCATTGTCGAAAACGGTGGGGCCATCTATGGCAACCATGCCGATGGCAGCGAATGGGTGGTGCCCTTGGGGGCGACCCACAGGGTCTTGAGGCCGCAATTGGATGCACTCAGCCAAGCCTTGGGCCAGAAGCTGGTGGCGCTGGAAGATCTCAACGCGGAGCAAGGCGAAGCGTTGACGGGATTACGCGGTCAAGCGCTGGCCTCAGCGCAGCGTCGCGAATGGAGCGTTCCGTTTCTCACAGCCCCTGAAGCCCTGCGAGAGCCGCTACAGCAGTTGGCAAGCGAGCATGGGCTGCTGGTGGTGCAAGGCAATCGCATGAGCCATTTGCTCAGCGGCGGCAGCCATAAGGGCCGGGCGGTGGAGGTGCTCAAACAGCATTTGCAGCAACCCGGTGTTGCAGTGCTTGGGCTTGGCGACTCCCCCAATGATTTGCCCATGCTCGAAACCGTGGATCAAGCCGTTGTGGTGCCTGGCGCCCAGGGGCCGCACCCGGTGTTCCAAGACGCCATCGCCAGTGGCCGCTTTCAGCTGGCACCAGCACCCCATGGAGAAGGCTGGGCGCTGGCCGTCACGGCCTGGCTCGCAAATGACAGCGGAGGTTCTGGTCGCTAGCTGTGTTTGCTCTCGGCCATGGCGAGGGCCTTAGCCGGATCACCCTTCAGATCCG
>JAYKIT010000097.1:0-20677 GCA_035285765.1 Synechococcus sp.
AGCACCTTGGTGGTTTTCTTGATGCGGGAAATCGTTTCGTACAGGTGCACCGGCAGGCGAATGGTGCGCGACTGGTCAGCGATGGCGCGGGTGATGGCCTGGCGGATCCACCAGGTGGCGTAGGTGGAGAACTTGTAGCCCTTCTCGTGGTCGAACTTCTCAGCAGCACGGATCAGGCCGAGACTGCCTTCCTGGATCAGATCCTGAAAGCTCAGGCCCCGATTCATGTACTTCTTGGCAATCGACACCACCAGGCGCAGGTTCGACTGCACCATCTTTTCCTTGGCGCGGCGGCCCAGCATCAAGCGGCGACGGAACTTGATGGGGGGCATCTCCACCAGAGCAGCCCACTCTTTGTTGTCGGGATATTTGCCGTGATCCTGCTCGAACTGATCAGCCAGCTCCTCAAGATGCAATAGATCGGCGATCTTGCGGGCCAGTTCGATCTCCTCATCAGGCCGCAGCAGGCGGATGCGGCCAATCTCCTGCAGATAAACCCGGATCGAATCCTCGGTGTAAACGCCCTTCGGACCGATCTTGATGCTGGGCAGCTTCGCGGCCTTGCCGTCTTTCGCCACATCGGTGGAGATCGCCACCGCGGCATCCGCTGCTTCGGTGGCTTCGCTGGCCTTGGCTGTCGCCGCCTTGGTGGTGGCGGTCTTGGTGGTCTTGGCCTTGGTGGTCTTCGCCGCTGCCGCCTTCGTGGTGGTGGCTTTCGTGGTCTTCGCCTTGGTCGCCGCCTCCTTGGCAGTCGACTTCAGCGTCACCGCCTTGGTCTTGCCATCTTGGCCAGAGGCGGAAACGATTTCGAGAACAACACCACTCGGCTTGGAGGATGCGACAGGCATGCGATCAGATGCGGACGTGTAAGAACCCTTCGCCCGCAAAGCGGACAGAGACAAGGGAAGCTGAAGCATTAAGGGTCAGAACCTGGTAACCGGGTATGGCGTGCGATGCAGGTGGGTCAAACCCTTGAAGATGGTCAACAGCAAAGACAGGGTTGTCAGGGGTGATCGCAGACCAGGAGGCTGAGCTCCGTGTGTCTTCCCTCTGGCCGGATCTCTGCCTGGTTCCGGCGGCCGCTTCGCAGCCCAACGCTCTCATCTTAAGAAATGGGTTGGTGTTCTGCAACAACAAACAAAGGGATCGAAGATAGTGGTTGGCCAGTTCCCCGAGGCGGGTTGGGGCAGGTGGCACACGCGGTGAGCGTCTGGGTTGAGGCTGGCCGCGAAGGACGCCTCCTCAGTTACGACGCCAGCGGCATTCCCGATCTGCAGCCAGGCGATCTGGTGCAAGTGCGGCTGAGAGGCCGGCTGCACACCGGTTTGGTGAGTGCTGAAACCAGCTCGGCTCCACCCGGTGTGGACCTGGCGCCGGTGCTCGAACGGCTCGAAACCGCCGCCGTGGATCGCCACTGGCAGGAGTTGCTGCACCAGGTGGCACGCCACTGCCACACCGCCCCCTTCCAGGTGCTCAAGGCTGCCCTGCCTGGGGGCTGGCTGGGCCAAAAACGCAGCAGCGGCGGCCACGGGCGGCGCCAGCTGGTAGCCAGCCTGTTGCCTGAGGCATTCAGCAGCGCCAACCACCGGCCACTCACCGCACGGCAGCAGCAGTTGGTGGAGCACCTGCAGCGCCATGGCTCCGTGCCGCTGAGCCAGCTGGAGGCCAGCGGCCACAGCCGTGCTGTGGTGAAAGCCGTGGAGCAGCGCGGCTTGCTGCAGCTGGCAGCCCAGCTGCTCCAGAGCAGTGCCACGCCAGCGGCCGTGGTGCAGCGGCGTGAATCCCCACCAGCGCTGAGCAGCCAGCAGCAGCAGGTGCTGCAACAGCTCGCCGACGCGCCGCAACAACCGAGCTGGTTGCTCTGGGGGGTCACAGGCTCCGGCAAAACCGAGGTGTATCTGCGCTGCTGCGAGGAACCACTGCAGCAGGGCCAAAGCGTGCTGATGCTCACCCCCGAGATCGGCCTGATCCCCCAACTGCAGGAGCGCTGCCGGCGACGCTTCGGTGATGTGGTGGTGAGTTTCCACTCCGGCATGAGTGAAGGGGAGCGCATCCGCGCCTGGCGCCGCTGCCGCAGCGGCGCGCCCTGTTTGGTGGTGGGCACCCGCTCGGCGATCTTTCTGCCCCTGGCGCGGCTGGGGCTGATCGTGCTCGATGAGGAACACGACAGCTCCTACAAGCAGGAAGCACCCATGCCCTGCTATCACGCCCGCGATGTGGCGCTGATGCGCCAGCGCCTGCAAGGGTGTCGCCTGCTGCTGGGCAGTGCCACCCCCAGTTTGGAGAGCTGGCTGCAGACCCAGGGGGCCCAGCCCAGCCTTGGGCTGCTGCGGCTGAGCGAACGCATCGCCGCGCGCCCCTTACCGCCAGTGCGGCTGGTGGACATGCGCCAGGAGCTGGCCGAGGGCCATCGCCGCCTGCTGAGCCGCCCACTGCTGGATCGCTTGCAACGCCTGCCCGAGCGGGGTGAGCAAGCGGTGGTGCTGGTGCCTAGGCGGGGCTACAGCACCTTCTTGAGCTGCCGCAGTTGCGGCGAAGCGGTGCCTTGCCCCCATTGCGATGTTTCGCTCACCGTGCACCGCAGCCGCGATGGCCGCAGCTGGCTGCGTTGCCATTGGTGCGACCACCGCGAAGTGATGGAACAACGCTGCAGCCACTGCGGCTCCACCGCCTTTAAACCCTTCGGTGCCGGCACCCAACGGGTGATCGACAGCCTCGAGCAGGAACTCGAGGGGCTGAGGCTGCTGCGCTTTGATCGCGACAGCACCCGCGGACGCGATGGTCACCAGCGCCTGCTGGATCGCTTTGCCGCAGGTGAGGCCGATGTGCTGGTGGGCACGCAAATGCTGGCGAAGGGCATGGATTTGCCCCAGGTCACCCTGGCGGCCGTGCTGGCCGCCGATGGCCTGCTGCACCGCCCCGATGTGCGCGCCGCCGAACAAAGCCTGCAGCTGCTGCTGCAGCTGGCCGGCCGCGCGGGCCGTGGTGAGCAGCCCGGCGAGGTGCTGGTGCAGACCTACAGCCCGGATCACCGCGTGATCCGCCACTTGATTGATGGGCGCTACGAACGCTTCCTTGAAGAGGAGAACAACCTGCGGGCGGCAGCTGGGCTGGTGCCCCACAGCCGCGCCTGCCTGCTGCGCTTCGCTGGCCCGCAGGCCAGCATCACCGCCAGCACCGCCACAGCCCTGCTGGAACATGTGCGCGCACCCCTGGAACAGGCGGGCTGGTGTGCCATTGGCCCCGCGCCTGCGGCCAGGGCCAAAGTGGCCGGCCTGAGCCGCTGGCAGCTGCTGCTGCAAGGACCAGCAGCCAGCCCACTGCCGCTGCCACCGGAAGCGGAGCTGCGGGCCCTGCTGCACCGCTCCGTGCATCTGGCGATTGATCCAGATCCCCAGGAGCTTTAAGCGGCTCGCAACAAGCGAGCGAGCAGCTGGGTGAAGAGCAGCAGCAGCGCCACCACTGCAGCCCCCACCCCCAAGGGATGCCAGCGCCAGCAGCGCAGCTCCAGCTGATTGGGCTGACCGGGCTGTGGCTGCCACTCCAAGCCCCGCCCTGCAGTGACCTCAGCAGCCGGTTGGGCCTGATGCACGGCAGCCGGCGCAAACGGCCGCAGCTGCAGCGCCAGCTCCAGACCAGGCACCGGTGCCACGGTGGAGAGATCCCAAACCAGCTGCAACCGTTGCTGCACCCCAAGCAACCAGTTGCGTTCGCGCCATTGCAGCTGGGGAGCGGGCACCGCCTCACCAAACAACTCAGCCACCGCCTCCACCTGTTGCTGCAACCAGGGCTCCAATTCAGGGGCCAGCAGCAGCGCACTGGCATTGGGCAGCGCCGGAGCCGCCTTGGCCGTGTTCAACCACTGCTGCTGCACCCGCACCCGCCCCGGCGCAACGAAATCAAAGTCGGTTTCCACCCGCACGCAGCCACCCAGCAGCACGGTGAGCCCCAGCAACAAAGCCACGGCCAGGGCAGCAAAGCCAAGCGGTGAGCGGGTGGGCCCCACCGGTGGTGGTGATGGTGGCAGCGGCTGACGCCGCCGCCGCCGCGCTGCACCGCCCTTGGCCATCCCCTCCAGCGATGGCATCTGCCCCAACTGGGGCAACTGCACCAGGCGATCAGGGGGCAACTGCAACGGGGGAGCCTCCAGCACCGCCAGCATCGCCTGGGCCTGCTTTCGCACCTGAGCATCGGCACAGTTGGCGGCAGCACGGCTGCAGCTGATGGCCCGTTCCTCCTGGCCTAGGCCCTGATGGGCCGTCGCCAGAAGCAAACGCAGCTCGCCGCCCTGACGCACACCCAGGGGCAGCTGTTCCCCCAGGGGTTCCAGCAGCTGCAGCACCTGGCGGTAATCACCCCGCTCAAGCGCGCGGCGAGCGAGGCCCATCGCCTGGTTGACATGCTCTGGCATTGGTCAAACGCGCGAGCTGCCCAGCACCATGGTGCCGATGCCGGAATTGGTGAACACCTCCAGCAGCAGGGCATGGGGCACCCGCCCATCGAGGATATGGGCCGCATGCACCCCCTGAGCCAGGGCGCGGATGCAGCACTCGGTTTTCGGCACCATGCCGCCGGCCACCACCCCCTCCTCAATCAAGCCGCGAGCCTGAGAGAGCGTGAGCTGATGAATCAGCGAGGCGGAGTCCTCGCGATCGCGCAGGATCCCAGGGGTGTCGGTGAGCAGGATCAGCTTCTCAGCCCCCAGTGCCGCAGCCAGCTCACCGGCAACGGTGTCGGCATTGATGTTGTAGGGCTGGCCCTCCAGATTGGGCGCCACGCTGGAGATCACCGGGATGTAGCCCTGCTCGAGCAGTGGCACGATCACCGCGGGATCCACCTGGGCCACATCCCCCACCAAGCCAAGCGAGCCATCGCCGTGAACCCGGGCCCGCACCAGGCCGCCATCTGCGCCGCTGAGGCCCACGGCCCGGCCACCCACGCGATTGAGGCCGTTCACGATCTGCTTATTCACCCGGCCCACCAGCACCATCTCCACCACGTCCATGGTGTCGGGATCGGTGACCCGCAAGCCCTCCTGGAACACCGGCTCAATCGACAGGCGACTGAGCCATTGATTGATCTCAGGGCCACCGCCGTGGACCACCACCGGCTCCACCCCCACCGAAGCGAGCAGCGCCACATCGCGGAACACCGCATCACGCAGGTCTGCGCGCACCATGGCGGCGCCGCCGTACTTGATCACCACCCGGCGACCACAGAAACGCTGGATGTAGGGCAGCGCTTCGCTCAGCACTTCCACCCGCAGGGCGTCGTTTGGATTGATGGATGGGTCTACCGACATGGCTGACGCAAACAGAGATCAACACAACCGGACTCCCCATCCTCCAGGGCAGCCTCCAGGCCAGGACCGAAGAAGCGACCCAGGCGTTCCTGGCGCTCCTGCCAGCGCTCAAGCGGCACGCCGGCCAAGCGGAAACGCAACCGCAGGGCGTAGCGACCGCCGTGGTCGTATTCAGCCACGCTCTCCAGCTGCGGCGGCTCCTCCTCATCCCAGAGCTTGAGCGCCTCCAGCGAACTTTCGAGATGGGCTTTCTGTCCGTAGCGCCAGCGCACCACATCTTTGAGCAACTTGAGCTGCTCAGCGGTGGCCGTGCTCTGGCGCAGCGCATTGAACTGGTTCGGGGGGGTGAGCCGCTGCGCCGGTGGCAGCTCCGAGGATTTCAGAGCCAGGCCACCCAAAAAGATGGGGATCCCGTAAAAAATCGTGGGGAGGCTGAGGTTGGGGGAATCGGTGGCGTAGGCCACCGAGCCGATCACGGTGAGCACCGCGCCAGCCACGGTGAGCAAAGAGCCCGGAGAGAACAGATCCTTCATGGCGCCATCTTCCCGCAGGGGGCGCGAAGATGCGGGCATTGAAAGCGCCTTGATGAGCCAATCGGAAGCCACCCCCGAGCAACTGCTCAACCAGCTGCAGGACGACCGGCGCTGGCTGCTGCGCCAACTGGATGAGGGGCGCTGGCCAGAGCAGCGGCTCGATCTCGCTGCCCTGGAACGGGAACTGGGTCAGCTGCTGGAGCGGGCCGGAGACCAGCTCAACGCACGCTGAGGCCGGCCCGGCATGCCCCTGAGGCCATCAGAAGGGAATCTCGTCTTCGGGAAGGTCCACCAGGGGACCGGTGTTCCAACTGGGCATCTCGGCCTGGGCCGGTGCCGCCGCCGCGGCTGCTGCCGTAGCACCAGCAGGCTGGCGAGCCGGAGCCGCAGCAGGGGCAGCACCACTGCCGGCCCCAGCGCCGAGGGGGTGCAGGCGCGAGAGCGTGAACTCCACCTTCTTTTCCTTGAGGCCGTCGGCGCGGGCCACGGTGTTCATGCGCAGACGCCCCTCGATCATCAAGCGCTGACCCACCTGGACCCGGTTCTGCAGATCCTGGGCCAAGTTGCCAAACCCCACCACCTTCAGCTGACCCGGGGGGTCTTCGGGGCGCAACCCATCCATCCGCACCTGCATCTCGGCGATGGGCATCTGGTTGTCCTGGGTGTAACGGACCGTCGGAGCCTCAAGCACCTCCACCTCAAGCAGGCAGTGATTCACGTCCTGTGTGCATCTGGGGCGCCCATCCTCCCCCACGCCCGCCGGAGGAGCCAGCCCCATGGCTGAAGCCTCAAAGCGGATCTGGCTGGTCAGCGGCACCGGGGAAGGGCCAGCCCTGGCCCAAACCCTGCTGCAACGGGGCTGGCAGCTGCGGGTGAGCGTGGTGAGCCCCGACGCCACCCGCAGCTACCCCCAGCACCCCCAGCTGCAGCTTCAGGTGGGGCCCCTTGGCACGGGCGATCCACTGCGAAATCACCTGAAGGCCTGGCCCTGCCGCTGGTTGATCGATGCCGCGCACCCCTTTGCCCGCCAGGTGCATCCCGCCCTGCAGCAAGCCTGTGCGGCTGAGGGGCAACCACTGCTGCGCCTGCTGCGTCCGCTGCTGGACCCCGCTGGTGCCACCGTGCTGCCAACGCTCGAGGCACTGGCGCAGCAACCGCTCGAGGGCGAACAGCTGCTGTTGGCCCTGGGGGCACGGCAGCTGGAGCAGGCCCTGCGACTCAGCCGAGCCGATCGCCACGCCGTGCGCCTGCTGCCGAATCCAGCCGCCCTCAGTCGCGCCCTGGAACTGGGGCTGCCCTGCGATCGCGTCGCCTGCCTGCGCCCCCAACCCGTGGCCGATCCCACCCGCTCGGTGGAAGCGGCCCTCTGCCGCCGCTGGGGAATCACCGCCGTGCTGGCGCGCCAGTCGGGGGGGCCGCCAGAGCAGCAATGGCATGCCATCTGCGCTCACCAAGGCCTGCGCCTGTTGCTGCTGCAGCGGCCGCTTGAAACCGCAGCCACAGCGATGACACTGCCGCAGTTGTTGGACCACATCGGCAGTCCCAGGTGAGGATCCAGATGGCTGCACCACGCGGATGGCAATCCCCAACGATCGGGCTGTGATGGCACTCACCACAGAAGCCAACCTGGAACTGGCCTCAGCCCTGGCCAACTCCCTGCTGCACGACGGCCTGGCAGCGTGCATCAGCCTGCTGCCGGTCCAATCGCTGTATCGCTGGGAGGGCCAGCTCTGCCATGACGCGGAGGTGCAGCTGCTGATCAAGAGCAAAGCAGCACTGCTCAGCGAACTGGAGCAGGCGGTGCATCAGCGCCATAGCTACGAGCTGCCCCAGTGGCTGAGCTGGCCGGCTGATGCTTCAGCCGGCTATGGCGCCTGGATGGGGGAGCAGCTCAGGCCGCCAGCAGCTCAGGCAGATGCTGGCGCACCAACTGCTGCAGCGGCACCTGAGACCGGGGACCCATCTGGGTGACCACCTGCCCAGCAATCAGGGAGCCGAGCTGACCGCATTGTTCCGGGCTGAACCCCTGGGTGTAGCCATAGAGGAAGCCCGCGGCATAGCTGTCACCCGCACCGGTGGTGTCCACCAGCTCCCCGAGGCGGAAGGGCTCCACGCTGTGGCTGGTGTCGCCGGCCAGCACCAGGGAACCTTCACCGCTTCGGGTGAGGCAGGCCAGGCGGCAGTGCTGACGCACCTGAGCAGCCGCCTCATCAAAGCTGTCGCACTGATAGAGGCTGGTGATCTCCGCCTCGTTGGCAAAGAGGATGTCCACGTGGTTCTGCACCAGCTCCAGGAAGCTGTCGCGGTGGCGATCCACGCAGAATGGATCCGACAAACTCAGGGCCACCTCACCACCCTGGGCCCGCACTTCGGCGGCGGCGGCGAGGAAGGCGCGCTTGGCCGGCTCCGCATCCCAGAGATAACCCTCCAGGTAGAGCACCTTGGCGCGCCGCACCATGGCCAGATCCACATCGCCAGGATCCAGGTTCACCGATGTGCCCAGGAAGGTGCACATGGTGCGCTCCGCATCCGGGCTCACCAGGATCATGCAGCGCGCCGTGGAAGGCCCTTCCGTGGCCGGAGGGGTATCGAACAGGGCACCGGTGGCGCGCAGATCATGGGCAAAGATGCCGCCGAGCTGATCGTTGCGCACCCGGCCGATGAAACCAGCCTTGCCCCCGAGTTGGGCAATGGCAGCCAGGGTGTTGGCCGCTGAGCCACCGGAGGATTCCACCCCAGGCCCCATGGCGCTGTAGAGGCGTTCGGCCTGCTCTTGATCCACCAAGGCCATCGTGCCCTTGGTGAGGCCATGGCTGCTGAGGAACTGGTCGTCGCTCTGCACCAGAACATCAACGATGGCATTGCCGATGGCAACGACATCGAGGCTGGAGGGGCTGGAGGTCATGCGCTGAGGAGAGCTCGTTTGGGGCCGTGGATGGGATCTTCCACCACGATCGTTTGATCGCGGCTGGCGCCGAGGGAAACAATCGCGATCGGCACTTCCATCAGATCCGCGAGGAAGCGCAGATACTCCATCGCTTTCTCGGGCAAATCCTCGAGGCTGCGGCAATCGGCCGTGGAGGTTTGCCAGCCGGGCAGGGTGCGGAACACGGGCTTGCAGCGGGCGAACTCAGACGCGCTGCTGGGGAAGTGATCCACCTTCTTGCCATCGAGTTCGTAGGCCACACACACCTGGATCTCGGCGAGCTCATCGAGCACATCAAGCTTGGTGATGGCCAGGCAATCCAGACCATTCACCTCAACGGCGTAGCGGCCGATCACACCATCAAACCAACCGCAACGGCGGCGGCGGCCGGTGGTGGTGCCGTATTCACCGCCGCGATCACAGAGGTGATCAGAAAGGCTGCCCTCCAGCTCGGTGGGGAAGGGGCCTTCGCCCACCCGGGTGGTGTAGGCCTTGGCCACGCCGATCACACGATCGATCAGCGTGGGGCCAACCCCAGCACCAATGCAGGCTCCACCGGCCACCGGATTGGAGGAGGTCACATAGGGGTAGGTGCCGTGATCGAGATCCAGCAGGGTGCCCTGGGCGCCCTCAAACAGGATGTTTTTGCGGGCACGGGCCGCATCGTGAATGGCCCGGGTGCAATCCACCACGTGGGGAGCCAAACGCCGGCCATAGGCGGCGTACTCGGCAATGACCTCCTCAGCATCAAGGGGCTCGATGCCGTGGATCTTCTCCAGCAGCTGGTTCTTTGCAGCCAGGGGGGCAGCCAGGCGCTCGCGCAGCAACTGCTCATCGAGCAGATCGATCATGCGCAGACCGCTGCGCTCGGCCTTATCGGAGTACGTGGGGCCGATGCCGCGGCCGGTGGTGCCGATGCGGCTGTTGCCCCGGGCCTTCTCCATGGCCTGATCCAGCAGGCGGTGATACGGCAGGGTCACGTGGGCGGTGGACGCCACCTTCAGACCACTGGCATCAATGCCGTTACCGGCGAGCATTTCGAGCTCGCCGATCAGAATTTTGGGATCCACCACCGTGCCGGATCCGATCAGGCAGGTGGTGTCGGGATACAGGATGCCGGAGGGAATCAGATGCAGCTTGAGCACCTGACCATCCACAACGATGGTGTGGCCTGCATTGACGCCGCCTTGATAGCGAACGACGACGTCGGCGGACCGGCTCAGCAGATCGGTGATTTTTCCCTTGCCCTCGTCACCCCATTGAGCACCGATGACGACTACGTTTGCCAAAGAAGCAAGGGCGACTCAGGGCCGCAATCAACACAATCCAAGAGAGTTACACATCGCCCCACCACTCGTCAAAGGTGAGGCGATTGTCAGCCAATTCAGCTGCCGCGCACCACGCTGAGTTCTGCCTTGTGCAGCTCCTTTTCTAGGCGGGTCTTGAGCGCTTCAGGCAGCGGGCGGTTGTTGTAGCTGGCGTAATGACCAGCCAGGGAGTTCAAGGCGGTCTGCATCGTGGTGAACGAAGCCAGGCCGTTCACGCTGTTGTTGGGGCGATAGAGCGAGATGTAATCAGTGATCAGCGCGCGAGCCTGCTGCTGCTGCTCGCTGGTGGTGACGCCATCCTCAGGCGCAATCGTGGCCAGCAGCGCCTTGGCCACACTCACGGTGTCGTCCACATAAGACCCACTGAGACCAGCCGGGGTACCCGAGCAGGCGCTCAAGCCAAACATCAAGACGGCTCCCAGCAGCAGGGCCAGGCCCCGGCGCAGCACAGAGCGGCAGAAGTTACGCAGAGCTGCCATCAGGGGAACCTCGCATCAGCTGGTGGGCTTGGACTTTAGGGGGTGCTCCAGGCCGGCGGCAGGGAGCTGCTGCAGTGCTGGCGCGCCAAACGCCGCAGCCACAGCGGCGGCAGCCCGTGGCCGTCGCCACCCCAGCTCCGCTCCAGGGCCGGTTCGGCCTGGCTGATTCCCAGCAGCGCATCAGCGCGGCGCAGGCGGGTGAGACTGATCACAGCGCTGCTTGGACGCTGCGGATCACATTCGAGCTCCACCACCAAGTGGAGCGATGTGCCCCCAGGCTCACTGATGCGCACGGGGATCTGCAGCTGACGCCGGGCGCCGCCCAAGGCGATCTCAGCGCGGGGGGGCTCCACCCACACCTGGCGGTCCCCCTGCTGGGCCCAGGGACGGCTGCATCCCGCCAGAGCCAGCAACAGCAAGGGCAGCAGCCCCCGCAGGCAGCGGCCTGGACTCATCGGCCCAGACGTTGCTGCTGCAACCGCTCGAGCAGATGGGGCACCAGCGCCTGGGGTGCACCCTCCTGCTTGTGGCCACCGGCACGCTCCACCAGCTCCACCACGCCATCGGCCGCGCCACGACCCACCACCAGGCGCCAGGGAATCCCCAGCAGCTCGGCATCTTTGAACTTCACCCCCGCCCGCTCGTTGCGGTCATCCAGCAGCACATCCACGCCGGCCTGCTGCAGGTCGCCGTACAAACGCTCCGCCAGCTCCACCTGCTGGGCCTCCTTGGTGCTGGCGATCACCACCACCACCTCAAACGGTGCAATGGGCACCGGCCACACGATGCCTGCGTTGTCGTGGTGCTGCTCCACCGCGGCCTGGGCCAAACGCGACACACCAATGCCGTAGCAGCCCATCCACAGCGGCTCATCGCGGCCCTGCTCGTTGGTGAAACGGGCGTCGAGCGCTTGGGAATACTTGCGCCCCAACTGAAAGATGTGACCCACCTCAATGCCCCGGCTGGCCTGCAGGATCTGCTCGGGATCGTGGTTGCAGCGATCCCCCTCGAGGGCGCAGCGCAGATCGTGGCCAGCGGGAGCCACCAGCCCCCCCTGCCCCCAAGCAGCGGCCAGGCGATGCTGATCCGGCCGGTTGGCACCGCACACAAAGCGCTCCAAGTGAAGGGCCGTGTGATCGGCCAGGCGCAGAAAACTGGGCTGCAGCGCTGGGCTGCCGGCCAGCACCGCATCATCAAGATCGGGGCCAATGAAACCAAGCGGCAACGCGCTGGGCTGGGCCAGCTCGGTGGCCTCAAGCGGCTGCAGCGACAGCAACGCCCCCCAATCAGCGGCATGGGCGGCGTTCAGGGCATTGCTGAGCTTCACCTCGTTGAGCTGCTGATCACCGCGCAGGCTCACCAACAGCGGCTGGGCACGCCCTTCAGCAAAGCGGGCCACCAGCAGCACCACTTTGAGGATCTGCGAGGGATGGAAACCATGGCCCTCCACCAGCGACTCGATCGAGCCCTGGCCAGGGGTGTCGAACACGCTGGTGTCTTGAACAGGCAGGGGCTGGGCCGGCTGGGGCAGCGACTCGGCGCGCTCCTGGTTCGCGGCGTAGCTGCCATCAGCACTGCTGAGGATCAGGTCTTCTCCGGCAGCGGCGGTCACCATGAATTCCTTGCTGGCAGAACCACCGATGGCGCCGCTATCGGCCTCCACCGCCAGAGCCTGCAGACCACAGCGGCGGAAGATGCGGCCATAGGCCTGCTCCATCACTGCAAAGGTGCCAGCCAGATCCTCCGCGTTGGCATGGAAGGAATAGGCATCTTTCATGATGAATTCGCGTCCCCGCATCAGGCCGAAGCGGGGACGGATCTCATCACGGAATTTGGTTTGAATCTGATACAGGTTCACCGGCAACTGCCGGTAGGAACGCAAGAGATCAGCGGCTAGGGCAGTGACCACCTCCTCATGGGTGGGGCCAAGGCCAAGCGAGCGCTCCTGGCGATCCTGGAGGTGAAACATGATTCCCTCCCCATCGGTGTAACCGGCCCAGCGCCCGCTGCGCTGCCAGAGTTCAGCAGGCTGCAGCTGGGGCAAGAGGGTTTCCAGGGCGCCAGTGGCGTCCATCTCCTCGCGCACGATGGCCGACACCTTGCGCAGCACGCGCCACATCAGCGGCAGATAGGCATAGATGCCCGATGCCACACGGCGGATGTAGCCGGCCCGCAGCAGCAGCCGATGCGAGGGAATCTCGGCTTCAGCAGGGTCGTCGCGAAGCGTCACCAACAACAGAGCGGAGACCCGCATCGGAAGCAGAGAAAGAAGAGAAGGCGGAACCTATCACCTTGGGAATTGGCACAAGGAAGAAAATTTCAATCCCGATGGGACGCTTTCACAAGCTCCACAGCATGGGAATTATTTATGGAAGAGAGAAAAACATCTGCTAGGGTCTGGCAAGTCCCGTCCGTCCAACAGCTGTCTCATGGTTGCCACGCCTCCAATGGGTTACAACAGCGCTGCAACTGAAACTGTTGGAACGCCTGACGCCGAAAGCGCTGAGGGCCTGATCGGCATCGATGAAGTTCAGCGCGCACTGAATCGCTCGCGGGCTTCTGTGTATCGCTACACCAACACCGATCCCCGCAATCTCAATCCGCCTTTCAACCCCAGGAAGCTCAATCCGG
This sequence comes from Synechococcus sp., assembly GCA_035285765.1. Lineage (GTDB taxonomy): Bacteria > Cyanobacteriota > Cyanobacteriia > PCC-6307 > Cyanobiaceae > RCC307. The sequence continues at coordinate 13,200 of JAYKIT010000097.1, forward strand.
AATACAGAAGCGATCAAAAAGAAGCTTTAATGTTTCACCCCAATGAGGTGGCACGCTTCGCTCGCGATGTGTTGCGGATCAAAGAAGTCACCGTTGAGGTGCTGAATTCCCCCTACTCAGCCACCCAACAGCTGCTCAGCACCATCCTCGATGAGCTGCGCGAAATTCGCTCCCTACTGGCTGGCAGCGCTGTGGAACCCGCCACCGAGCTCACCCCTCGCCGCGAACGCGACAACGCCGACCAGCGCGCAGCTTGAATGGCACTGGGCTGTGCGTTCAACACTTGCTGCCAGTGTCATGATATGGACAACCCCACGGCCATCCTTTGAGGATCCGTTGTGTCAGCTGCGCTGACCGGGTTGTCCCCGTCCCCCATCCATGACCCCTGTCCCATCCCAGCTGTCCCCCCTCACCACGAGGACTGATGACGCTGGAAACGAGTCAGGCGCCACCAACAGCGACGACCCCCACAGTCCGGGCTCGTCTCGCCCTCTCGATCAACTCACCGGCCTTTGCATCGGCATCGCTACGGTTGTGGTGCCGCTCAGCGTTGTGCTCGCCGACACCCTGATGCCGCTCTATCCCATGGCATCGCCAACCTGGACCGGTTCGATCATTCGCCAGCCCTGATCTGTGGACCTCCGAGCCATTCCAGCTCAGCCAGCAGCGGGACTGATCCACGTGGTGGTGGAGGTTCCAGCGGGTGGTCGCAACAAATACGAGTATTTGCCGGCCCCTGGCCTGATGGCCCTGGATCGGGTGCTGCATCCATCGGTGCAATACCCCTTTGACTACGGCTTTGTGCCCAACACCCTGGCGGAAGACGGTTCCCCCCTCGACGCCATGGTGGTGATGGAGGAGCCCACTTTTCCAGGGTGTCTGATCCTGGCAAGACCGATCGGCCTGCTGGAGGTGATCGATCAGCAGTTTTATGACGCCAAGCTGCTGTGCGTTCCGGCCCACGACCCGCACCTGGATCGCATGAGCAATCTTGGCCAGCTCTCAGCTCAACAGCTGGAAGACATCGCCGAGTTCTTCCGCACCCACCGCGGCATGGATGGCCGCATGACTGAAATCCAAGGCTGGCAGGAAGGCCAACCGGTGCTCGATCACATCAGCCGCTGCATCAACGCCGCCGCTGAACAAGCACCCCCTCCACTTGAAGAGCCTGATAAAACCGCACCGGATCACTGAAACCAGCGGCTTCCAACAGGGCTGAGCGCCGCGCCTCGCCGATCGGGTGCAGTCCGGCTGCGGTGGCTGTGGATTGCGCCAGACCGCTGCTCAACTGAAAGCGCTGCAGCGCCTGCTGGAACTGCTGCTCCACCGGCCCCTGCAAGCCGCCACCGCCACCCATCAAATCCACCAGCACAAGCGGAGCACCGGGTTGCAACAACCGTGCCAAGGCCGACAAAAACGCCAGTTTGCTGCCGTCATCAGCCAACTCCTGCAGCACCAGCACGGCAATGGCGGCGCCGAAACAAGCCTCACCTTCCACGGCCTGGGCCGGCCCCTCAATCCAGCGCACCGCCGCGGCCGCTTCCCCCAGGCGGCGCTGGGCCTCCGCCACCATGTCTGCAGCAGGATCCACCGCGGTGAGGGCCCAATCGGGGCGCTGCCCCATGGCCTCCGCCAACTCCGCACCGGTGCCGCAGCCCACCACCAGCACAGGTGAGCCTTCAGGCTCCACACTGGCAAAACCCGCCACCAACGACACGGCCAGCCGCGCCAAACTCGCGTAACCGGGAATGCGGCGCTGGGCGTCGTCGTCGTGCATGGGTCCGATTGGTGTTGAACCCATGGCAGCAGCATGCCGGCAGGCCTTGATGTTAGGCAGCACATCATTCCTGCAGCAAAGCCTCAACAAAGTGCCCTTTGCCGGTTAAGTTGGTCGGCGCCTGTGCCCCCCGACCGCCGTGCCCACCATCCGTTTTGAGCAGGAAGGCCAGCAAGTCGGTTGTATCGAGGGAGCCAATCTGCGCAAAGCAGCCCTCGACGCCGGCGTCAATCCCTACAAGGGCCTCAACAACCTCAACAACTGCGGTGGCGTCGGTCAGTGCGGCACCTGTGTGATGGAAGTGGTCGAGGGAATGCAAAATCTCTCCCCCCGTTCGGATGTGGAAGAGGTGTACCTGGCTGATCGTCCCGCCAGCTACCGCCTCAGCTGCCGCACCAGCGTGAATGGCGATGTCACCGTGCGAACCCGTCCGGCTGATGGTGCTGGCAAGGGTTCCAACAGCCTGGTGGGTGCCATCAAGGCTCTGCTGCCGAACGGTCGTCGCTGATCTGATCCAACTCATCCAGCAGCCCTTCCACACCGGCCTGGTTCACCCCGGTGAGGTAGGTGCGCTTGAGTTGCTCCAACAGGGCGCAGACCAGTGCTTGGCTGCGCCCCAGTGCTTCATCTTCACGGAGCACATCCGCCAGCTCCCGCCAGAACGCTTCGGCGGTGCGCTGCAGTAGATCCCTGCCCTGGCGATCGCTCTGGCGCAGTTCCATGGCCGTGCTGCGTGAGATTTCCAGCACCCCATCCACCATCCCCCCGGCGAGCTGACGGCTCAGCTCCCTCTCCATTAACAGCAATGGCTTGAGCTGCTGCAAAGCGGCTGGAAATGCCGTGGCCTCCAAACTGCGCTGCAGCGCATGGGCCAGCAGATCCTGCAATTCCGGCTCCAAGCGCGGCAACACCCGGCCCAGCAGTAAGGGCAACCACAGCCGCAGCAGCTGTTCAGCCTCCCCCTGACGCGGAGCAGCCGCAGCAGCCTCGGCACTCTCGAGCTGGGGCGGGCGCGAGAGGCCACGCAGGCGTTCACTGAGCAGGGGTGAGCGCACCAACCCCTGCACACCATCGAGCAACTGCAGAGCCAGCACCTCGATCAATTCCACCGCCAGCAGGGTGACCACCCCACGGCTCACCACCGCCCGAACCGGCTCAGCATCCACCAGACCGCTGCTGCGCAACCGCACCACCACAGGCACCACGCGGCTGAGGCGCCAGAAGGGCAACAGCAAGGGCAGGTCGTACCAACGCCTCAGCAACACATCGCGCCACGACATGCCTGGGCGGCGCCGCTTCATCGCCAGCAGTTTCAACAGAATGTCGATGGCGAACACGCTCTGGAACCAGAGCAGATCCAACCGCCAGAAGCGATTGGTGGGCCGCCCGTTTTCATCGATCGAACGCCAGTAGTTGGTGGCCACCAGGGGAAGCACCTTGCGCTCCCAGAACTGGCGTTCCTGCGCCCAGGGATGCTGCTGCAACCAGGCTGGCGAGAGCACCACCGCCGCGGCCTCCCGGGCCGAATCCTGCGCGGGATCAACGTGGCGACGCAAGTGATTTTTAATGCGCTCCAGCGTGCCCGTCTTATCGCTGAGCAGGAAGGGATTCTCATCAATCATCTGCTGGGTCAACAGCACCTGCTGCTGCAGCAGGGCACGGCTGCGGGGCGTGTCCGGCGACTGCCTCAACAGCTGAGCATCGAGCTGCTCCCAGTGGCGCTGGTACTGCACCGTGTCGCGATGGGCTTCGATGCCCTTGAGCGGATCCACCCAAGGGGTGATGTCGGGCAGCGCCGTGAGCGGGATCACCAGCGGTACCCCAGGAAGGGGGTAGAGGCGCCGCTGCAACCAGAAGTTCCGCAGGGGCACATAGGTGATGTCAAACACCACCAACAACAGATTGAGGCTGGCCCAAAGGGCCACAAATTGATCCCAGCGGCGAGCACGCGTTGGAGCTGCCAAAGCATCCCGCCACTGCTGTGGCCGCAGCCAACGCGGTTGAACCATGCAGCCCCAGGCGCTTGTTCATCAGCAGGCTAGGAAGATCGGTAGCGTGAGTGCCTGCAACACCAGCCCATGGCCCTGAGCGATCTCGATGCGTTTCTGGCCCACGCCCGTGAGCATCAGAGCCTGAACGCTGCCCTGCAGCAACCACTCACGCTCGAAGCCTTTTTGGCGCTGGCGGCCGGCGCCGGTTACCCACTCTCAGAAGCCGATGTGCTGGCGGCGCAGGCACGGGCCGATGAGGCGCGCAGCGCAGCCGAACTGCAAGCCAGAGCTGGCGACGATGCGCGCAAACTGCGCTCCTTCATCCCAGGCTGACGGCCAGCGCCAAGGGAGGCCGTGAAGGGCTGAGCGGATCCCCCTATGGTGGCGTGATTCTTCCCTTCACCCTTGAGCGCGGCTGAGCAATCCAACGGCACCCCACGGTCTGGGATGGGGTTCTGGCCCTCTCTCGCGGTAACCCTGGTGGCAGCCCTGGGCATTCGCCAATTTCTGGTGGAGGCCCGCTACATCCCCTCCGGGTCGATGCTGCCTGTCCTGCAGCTGCAGGACAGGCTGCTGGTGGAGAAACTCAGCTACCGAGCGCGCCCACCACGCCGCGGTGAGGTGGTGGTGTTCCGGGCACCCCATGCCTTTGACCCAGCGCTCAAAAGCGACTACGGGCCCGATCCCCTGCGCTGCTTTGTGGTGAATCTGCCTTTTGTGGGGATCCTTCCGGGCATGCAGGAACCGGCCTGCGAAGCCTTCATCAAGCGGGTGGTGGCCATTCCCGGAGATCGGGTGGATATCGACCCCAGCGGCCATCTCAAGGTGAACGGCAAAGCCGTGAATGAGTCGTATGTGGCCAATTACTGCGACACCAGCGATGGCAAGGGCTGCCCGCCTTTGCGCACCGTGGTACCGCCCAAATCGGTGCTGGTGCTGGGGGACAACCGCCAAAACAGTTGGGATGGCCGCTACTGGCCAGGCACCCATTTCTTGCCAACGAATCAAATCATCGGCCGGGCCACGGTGCGGTTTTGGCGCGATTGCGGCAAGCCCATTTGGCAGTTCTGGTGGTGGGTGATTCCCCCCACGGGCTGCAATCGCTTCAGCGCTCTGTGAGCCAACCACCCAATCCAGTGGCCAGCACCTGGCCCTGGAGTTGCTCTGCAGCAAGCGGTTGATTGGCAGCCTGGCTTCCCCTCTGGGGTTGGTGAGGGGCCTGGGGGTCAAACAGCAACCAACGGTTACTGCCTGGCTCCAACGCCTCTGGCTCCAGGCCCAGGAACGCCGACGGCCCCCAGCTCAGGGCCTGCCACAGCTCCTGAGGCTGCCAACCCTCCACCGCAACCAGGGCCTGCCAGAGCGCCGGCAACACGGCCTGATACCCCGCCACCCCTGGACGCCGCTGATCGAGTGGCAGCAGATGCTCTTCATGGTCGATGGGGCTGTGATGCACCGCCACCGCCTGCAGCAGGCCGCCGCGCAGGGCTGCACGCAAGGCGGCACGATCGGGCCCACCACCGAGCGATGGCACCACCCGCCAGCCCTCCGCCAGGGGATCCAAACGGCTGTGATCGGCCAGCAGATGCCACCAGCACACACTGGCGGCAGGGGGCCTCGCTGCAGCCTGCAACAGCTCCACACCCGCTGCGGTGGAAAGATTCAGCAAGCGCAGCTGGGGGGCCCGCTGGGCCAGGGCCAGCAGGCTATGCAGCGGCAGCACCTCGCTGCTGTAGGGATCTGCAGGCCAGCCGAGCCTGAGGGTGTCCACGCCTTCACGCACAAAACCAGCCTGGGTGAGCGCCAGATCCCGCGGTGCCAGCAACAGCGGCGCCCCATCGGCCTCCCCCAGCTGCAGCACCCGCTCCAGCAGGGCAAGCGGCGGCAGCGCTTCACCATCACTCAGGCCGATGGCACCGGCGTTGAGCAGATCCCCCAAGGGCGCCAACTGCTCACCAGCCCCAGCGGTGGTGAGGGCCCCCCAAAGCAACAGCCTCAACCCAGCCTGGCTTGGCAAGGCCAGGCGTTCAGGGCGATCGCGCCAACTCAAGGCCCGGGGCAGCAGGGCCACGGTGCCGTAACCAGCGGCGAGCGCATCGGCACTGAGGCTGGCGAGGGTGTCATCGGAGCCATGCTGGGGATCCTCCAGATGGCTGTGGGCATCCACCAGCATCGGTGCCAACAGCCACTGCAACGGGGCCTGCTGCACCACGGTGTCGGCATCCGCGGCAGCAGCAGCTGCCGCACCGATCGCCACCAGGCTGCCGCCATCGAACAGCACATCACTGCGCTGCAGCCCCGCCGCCGGGGACTGCAGCAGCTGCAGGCCCTGGAGCAGCCGTTTCACAGAGCGCCAGCTGCGGTGCGATCCAGGACCCCGCCCAGGTGGCTGGTGAGATTCAGGCTCGACACCACCGGATCACCGCTGCCACCGGGGCCGTAGTCGATCACGCTGACGCCGCCATTGCCCTGCTTCACGGCCCAGATGTCTTTGGGGGCAAGGCCCAGCAGATGACAGAGGATCGTTTTGTTCACCGCATCGTGGGCCACCACCAGAGCGGTTTCATGGTCGGCGAGGCCAGCAACGATCCGTTGGAAGGCCTGCACCGAGCGCTCCCAAACCTGTTGGATCGTTTCCCCTCCCTCACCAGGCATTTCCACCGTGTGGGGATCCTTTTGCCAGGCCGCCAGCAGCTCAGGCCAGCCGGCGCGAATCTCCTCCTCCAGGCAGCCCTCCCAGGAGCCGTGCCCAATCTCCACCAGGCCAGGGCAGCTGGTCATCGGCACGGCTCCGCTCTGCTGGCGCAGGATCGCTTCAGCGGTTTGCCGCGGACGTGACATCGAACTGGTGTAGGCGCGATCAAGACCCACCGAGCTCAGGAAGGCACCGGCGGCTTCCGCCTGGGCCCAGCCGCTCTCATTGAGGGGAATATCGATCTGCCCCTGAAAGCGGCCCTGACGGTTCCAGTTGGTTTCACCATGACGCACCAACAACACCCGCGGCCCGGTGGTGCGCTTCGGCAGGGTGTCACCAAGGTGAGCAATCGTGTTGAGCGATTCGATCTGCACCTGACCACCCGGGCGCAGATTCAGCACCGAGAGCGAAGCGTTATTGAGGCGGTAGCGATTGAAGTGGCTGGCTGGCAGGTCCAGGGCGGCCAGCAATAAGCAGCGCAGGATGCCGGTGTGGGCCACCACCACCACGCTGTGATCACCCTCAGGCGGGAAGCGCTGCTGCAGCTCCTGCCAGAAGGCCTGCGCCTGCTGATGCAGCTCGCGTACAGGGAAATAGCTGCTGCCATCGGCACGCTGCAGCTGCAGATCCGCCGGGGCCGTGCGCCAGAGCCGCTCCTGCTCTGGATGGCTGTTCACCAGATCCTCGCGCTTGAGGCCACTCCAGCTGCTGAGATCCACCTCCAACAACTGATCGGTGCACTGGGCACTGATGCCACCGGCCTGGCGCTCCAGCACCAGTTCAGCCGTGCGCCGAGCCCGCTGCAACGGGGAACAAAAAGCGGCCGTGATCGGCACATCCCGCAGGGCTTCCCCCAGCTTCATGGCCTGCTGAACACCGGCATCGCTGAGCTGGGAGGCATCATCCCGACCCTGGATGCGGCCCTCCAGATTGAAGCTGCTGAGGCCGTGCCGCACCAGCAAAATCCTCGTGGCCAAGGGACTCTTCGCGGTTCGGGAGCTCATCGTACGCACCA